>NZ_JACJTV010000045.1 GCF_014698845.1 Coleofasciculus sp. FACHB-1120
GGACGCTATCGCAATCGTAGAAAGCGGTTTGGCTTACGCTTCCACTTGATTGCGGGACTGTTGAACTACGAACTGGCACATACTCACTGATTCATGCAGGAGGTCTATTTATCTCATGATGTACATCGTTTATTTTCCTTTTTTCAATGAATCAGCCCTGCCGTTACGCCGGAATCCAGATTTGAGTGCGACCTTGGCTTCCTAGGAAACCGCCTCCCCGATAGAGAATCGCGGGTTGAAGAATTCTTCTTACGTGTCGCCGCCGAACTGCCACAAAACCAATTTTTACTAGGCGGTAATGGTTGGGATGATAAGCCAATGTCCAGTAATGTCAAATACTTGGGGCACGTCTACACCCGCGACCACAACGCCTTCAATTGCACACCACAAGCCGTCTTAAATATTAGCCGCGAAAGCATGGCAAGATACGGCTTTTCTCCAGCAACGCGAGTATTTGAAGCAGCGGGTGCAGATGCCTGTATCATTACCGATGCTTGGGAGGGAATTGAGTTATTTCTAGAACCCGGACGAGAGATTTTAGTTGCCCAAGATGGCAGCGAGGTGCGAGAACACCTGTGCAATCTGACACCCTCTGACGCCCGTACTATTGGTGAAGCTGCTCGTAAGCATATTTTGGCAGAACACACCTACGCTCATCGAGCCACGCAGCTCGAAGCTTTACTCAATGGGAAGCATACTCCATCGAAATATTTTTAAACGCAAAGTAACGCAGAGGTTAACGCGAAGGTTCCCAGAGAATTCAGACTGTAAACAACCTACCGTTTTCTCTCTTTTCCTTTGCGTACCTCTGCGATTCCCTTTGCGTTACTTTGCGTTGAAATCTTAAAACTATGAAACTGCTAATTCTGGGATTATCCATTACTTCCTCTTAGGGAAACGGACACGCAACAACCTATCGAGGGTTGGTGCGGGAACTGGCAGCACGGGGACACGACATCCTATTCCTGGAACGCGATGTACCTTGGTATGCTGCCAATCGGGATTTTCCCAATCCTCCCTACTGTCGCACTCAGTTGTACTCCAGTCTTGATGAGCTGAAAGACTGCTTTACCCAAGACGTGCGCGAGGCAGATTTTGTGATGGTGGGGTCGTATGTGCCGGAAGGGGTAGCCGTGGGTGAATGGGTGACGGCAACGGCGCGGAACGTTACCGCTTTTTATGATATTGATACGCCGGTGACGCTGGCTAAGTTGGAACGAGGCGAGACGGAGTACCTTTGTCCCGACTTAATCCCAAAATATCACCTTTATCTATCCTTTACAGGTGGCCCAACTCTGAAGCGGATTGAACAGCAGTACGGTTCGCCGATGGCAAGGGCGCTGTACTGTTCGGTTGATCCAGAATTGTACTATCCGGAACAGTTTCCTCTGCTTTGGAATCTTGGCTATATGGGGACTTACAGCGATGACCGGCAGCCAACTCTAGAAAATCTGTTGCTTGAGCCAGCACGCCAGTGGCAAGAAGGTGACTTTGTGGTGGCAGGGTCACAGTATCCGAATAATATTAAATGGCCTAAAAATGTTGAGCAAATCGAGCATTTGCCCCCAGCTCGACACCGCTGGTTTTACAATTCCCAACGGTTCACTCTTAACATTACACGGGCTGATATGGTTCAAGCGGGTTATTCTCCCAGCGTGCGTTTATTTGAAGCAGCAGCGTGTGGAACTCCGATTATTAGTGACTATTGGCAGGGGTTGGAAAAAATTCTTAAAATAGGTAAGGAAATTCTAATTGCCGAGTCGCCCGCTGATACTTTACGGTATCTTCAAGAAACTCCGGAAGCTGAGAGAATTGCCATCGGCGATCGCGCTCAGGCTCGCGTTCTGGGGCAACACACGGCAGCTCATCGAGCCGTTCAATTAGAAGGCTACGTCTTGGAGCGAATCACTTTGTATTCTTCCTTTAAAAATTAATATTGGTTGTAAACTTTTTACCAACTACTAGGATTTTGTAACAATTTCTAGATTCTGGCAAATTGCCGATTTAGCCTTGTTTTGATTTGGTTTAGTTTGGGAGCTTCTATCGGCATTTTTTTTTATGATAGAAAAGCGGGTGGATCTACCTTCGGGAATATTTAAGTTATTTTTAATATTGATTTATCTTGAAGAAAGGCTGTTAACGTTCGGTTCTTAAATTCTGATGGCAAGCCAGCAAGCTAGGTGTGAGGGGTTTCAAAACAAAGACCTCACGGGGCACCAAGGGGACAAGGGGACATTAAGGCTGTACGACCGAGCGATGGCAGCAACCAGCTGTGGCATCGTCATTAGCGATGCCAGTCTACCAAATAATCCAATTATCTATTGCAATCCCGCCTTTGAAAAAATAACCGGGTATTCGACTGCGGAAGTTTTAGGACGAAACTGCCGGTTTTTGCAAGGAAATGATACAGATCCAGCCGCAATTGAGCAAATTCGTCAAGCCGTGCGGTCGGGGAAAGAATGCCAGGTGGTTCTCAAGAACTATCGGAAAGATGGGACGCCTTTCTGGAATGACCTGAGTATTTCGCCGGTGTATGACGACGAGGGCAGGGTGACGCAATTTATCGGTGTCCAGACGGATATTACCGAACGTAAAGTCGCAGAAGAGGCGCGGCGGGAAGGAGAAACCCGGCTGCGGCTAGCTCTGGGGGCTGCAAGTATGGGAGTTTGGGACTGGGATCTGAGAACCGATCGGGTGACTTGGTCTGAAGAGGTGGAAGCGATTTTTGGTTTGGCTCCCGGTTCCTTTGCTGGCACCTACGAGGCATATCTCCAAAGTATTCATCCTGAAGATTGCTACCGCGTAGGGCTGGAGATTGCGGGCATCGTAGAAGCAGGAAAAGACTTAAAGATAGAGCATCGCGTCCTCCGTCCTGATGGAATTGGCTGGGTGGCAGCGCGGGGTGCCGTTATGCGCGACGACACAGGGAAGTGCGTGCGGATGATGGGAACGGTGATGGATATTACCGAGCGCAAGCAAGCAGAGGAAACGTCGCGACAGCAATTTTTGAGAGAACGGTTGGTCGGCGCGATCGCTAAGCGCATCCGTCAGTCTCTAGATTTAGAAGAAGTTCTCAATACGACTGTGGCAGAAGTGCGCCATTTTCTTTCTACTGACCGGGTACTCATTTACCGCTTCGAGCCAGATCGGAACGGAGTTGTGGCTGTAGAGTCGGTCGGTGAGGATTGGACGCCAATTTTGGGAACCAGCATCCAAGATCCTTGCTTTGGGAAAAGCTACGTTTTGCCATACCAGCAAGGTCGGGTTCGAGCGATTGACAATATCTATACTGCTGGTATCCAACAATGCCATATTGATTTACTTGCCCAGTTTCAGGTGAGAGCTAACTTGGTAGTTCCGATTCTGCAAGGGGAAAATTTATGGGGGTTGCTGATTGCCCATCACTGTCGGGAACCCCGAAAATGGCAAGAATCAGAAGTAGAATTGCTCAAACAGCTGAGCGTGCAGCTAGCGATCGCGATTCAGCAATCCACTCTCTTCCAACAGCTAAACGCCGAACTGGTCGAACGCAAACAGGCAGAAATCGCTTGGCTAAAATCAGAAACGCAGCTAAAAGAACAAACAACCCAACTCAAACAAACCTTGGCAGAACTGGGACAAACTCAATCTCAGCTGATTCAGAGCGAAAAAATGTCCAGTTTGGGGCAGTTGGTTGCAGGTGTCGCCCATGAAATTAATAATCCAGTCTCCTTCATCTACGGCAATCTCGACCATGCCAATCAGTATGCTCATGACCTACTGAACCTGTTAAATCTCTATCAAAAGCACTTTCCCCAACCTCCTAGCGAGATTGAAGTTGCAAATCAGGATATAGATTTAGACTTTTTGGTGGAAGATTTTCCCAAACTACTTACTTCCATGAAAATGGGAGCCGACCGCATCCGCGATTTGGTCTTGTCGCTGCGGAATTTCTCCCGCCTGGATGAATCCCAGAAGAAGGCGGTTGATATTCATCAGGGCATAGATAACACGCTGTTGATTTTGCAGCATCGGTTAAAAGAAGACAGCTCCCATCCCAAAATTCAGATTATTAAAGAATACGGTGATTTGCCCAAAGTAGATTGTTATGCTGGGCAACTGAACCAAGTGTTTATGAATCTCCTCAGTAATGCGATCGATGCTTTAGAAGAAGACAGCGCCCAGCGAGCTTCCGCAGAAGGAGCATCGCTGACGCCAGGGAATATCAAAGCCAAAGCCAACCCCAGCCAGATTACCATTCGCACCTCTTTGAAGGATGAAGGAATCAGGATGAAGGATGAAATTAAAGCCGATCCTCATCCCACCCTCCGGGAAGGGCAAAGCCTTTCATCTCTCATCCCCGATCCTGCCTCTGTTGTCATCCGGATTGCGGACAATGGCCCTGGCATTCCCGAAGCAATTCAGAAACAAATTTTTGACCCCTTCTTTACGACGAAAGCCGTGGGAAAAGGGACTGGATTGGGCTTGTCCATTAGCTACCAAGTTGTGGTAGAGCGTCACGGAGGTCAACTCCAGTGCGTGTCAACACCGGGCAAGGGGACAGAGTTTATTATCGAAATTCCGATCCACAAGGTAGAAGAGGAATCGGTTATCGGGGCGCATTGCCCAATGCCTCTAGCCAGAAAGCCCCATCGGGTGGCTTAACACTCCCCCGCTTGCCAAGGTAGATTTTTTTGCTTTCACAGGGAAGCTTGGAACCATTCCCTTTTCTTCAAACAGACCTTCCCTACGCAGAAAGAAAGGGCTGTTGATGAATCCAACCGAGGCGAATCAACAATCAATCAGCCTGCGTCTGCGCTAACTTGCTCTTCAGTCGGCAACTCCAGACAGTAGCCCGCACCATAGACGGTCTTAATATAGCGCGGGTGGCGGGGATCGGGTTCTAGCTTCGTTCTCAAGTGCCGAATATGCACACGAATTGTTTCAATGTCATCGTCGGGATCGTAGCCCCAAACTTCTCGCAGAATTTCACTGGGAGAAACGGTTTGACCATGACGCTGGAGTAAGCAGTGCAGTAATTCAAACTCCAGATGCGTTAGCTTTACTGTCTGATTGAACCAAATAGCCTCAAAGCGTTCTGGGACTAAGGTTAAAGAGCCATAGTGCAAGATTTCCGAGTGTTTGGCGGCTTGGGGGATACGGTCTGTCCGTCGCAGCAAGGCTCTGACTCGTGCCAGCATTTCTTCGAGTTCAAACGGCTTGGTCAGGTAATCATCGGCTCCGGCATTAAAGCCTTCTACCTTATCTTGAGTCTGACCCAGTGCAGTCAACATTAACACCGGAATATCGGCAGTGCGCTCATCCCGCCGCAAGCGCTGGCAGACGGTGAAACCGTCTACATTGGGCAGCATTAGGTCAAGCATAATGAGGTCTGGTTGCAGTTGCAAAGCCAGTGCTTGACCTTTAATGCCATCTGGTGCTTGGCTGACATCGTATCCAGCCATTTCCAGATTGATGGTAACTAATTCTGCGATCGCAGCGTCGTCGTCGATGACGAGTATCCGGGGCATCACTAATAAATTATCGCTACAGTATTTTAAAGTTTCTATAAGAAGCTTTATCGGAATACAAAGATTCCTGTACAGATTATACGCAAGGATTCTAAATTCTTTCTAAAGAAAACATGGGATTATTAAGACACTTGGTGATCTCGGCAACACTCGGAAGGTGGAATCGTGACTGAATCTACGCTTAAGAGCGATCGCATCTTCACAAGCAGGAATACTAGACCTCTTGCATGAACCAGGAAGAGGAGGCAAGCTCAAAGTTAATAATGGCAGCAATCAAGTTGAATCGTAAGCCAAAGCGCCTGCGTCGATTCCGGTAACGCTCTGCCAGGATGCGAAAGACCTTCAGCAAGCGATTGATGTGCTCTGCTACTACTCGCAACCGTGCTAACAACCGATTGTGCTGACGCTCAAACTTGTCCAGCTTGGCTTTGCGTGACTTCTTGGTTGGGGTACAACTGCTTGGATGCAGTTTTGCCATGCCTTGATACCCCTTGTCAGCCTTTCCAAAGTTGCTCTGGCAGCATCGGGATACGATTGAGCTTGAACTTTTCGCTAATCATGCACTCGCCCTTTACCAAATGCTGTGCAGATGATCTGCTCGTTAGCTTGGTTGACCACCACTTGGGCTTTCAACGTGTGCCGTTTCTTGTTGCCACTGTAGTAGCCTCGCTGTTTTTTTTGGACGTTCGATTGGACTCTCAGTCACATCGACCACCAACACATTCCAGGTGTAAGCGTTGGCATAAAGCTGCTTTTTTCCAGGTAAGCTGAACTAAAAGAGAGCGCATTAGCAACGTTTCTACCTTCGTGGGGGAGGCGACACACGGCTGACTCACTGATTCCCCAACTGCTCGCAATATGAAACTGGGTGCGATATTCTCGCTCCTACTCCAGCACAACCAGCAGTTGGTCTTCGACGCCGAGTTTTGGCTGTCCACCTCGGAAGCCGCGACGATCGAGATGCGGACGCAGGATCTCGACCATCTGCAAGGGAGGTGTCTTGATGAACACCACATCTGCGCTTAAAGGCACTGGGCTTGAGGGATTTGAGTTGCTCGTAGGTCATCGCTAGTTCCTCCTTAACCTACTTCTATCCACCTTCTACCTATTCACGCAAGAGGTCTCATGTCTGCGAAGCAATGCCGGACATCGCCGACGCGGTATTTACCAGTAATTAAGGGCTGAATCTGTTCCTTACCCAGCACTTGAGCCATGAGTTGGGCGGCTTCGCGGACAGTATACTGGCGATCGCTAGCGATATTAAACACTCCTCCTGCTGCTTCCGGAACTTCTAAAGCCAGTCGGCACGCCTGCACCACATCGTGAATGCTGACGAAATCGCGCTTTTGATACCCGTCTTCAAAAATTAAGGGAGGATTGTTGTTCAGTAACCGGGAGGCAAAAATAGCGAGAACGCCGGTATAACGGTTGGAAAGAGCTTGCCGCGTCCCATAAGTATTAAAAAACCGCAGTCCTACGGTGGGAATGCCGTAAACTGGGCCAATCATTAAGCACATCCGCTCTTGGTCATACTTAGAAAGGGCATACACGGAGGCGAGTGCTGGTTGCTTTGTCTCCGGTGTTGATACTGGCGTCAGCACTTCACCCGCAGCATTCCGAACTTCCCAGTCACCTGCTTTCAGTTGCTCTAATGTCCGTTCCAACCCAATCCCTAAGCTGCCTTTGGGCGTCTTGTAGAGTCCTTCGCCGTAAATGCTCATACTCGACGCAACAATTAATCGCTCGACGGGTCGATCGATCAGCGCCTCTAGCAACACAGCCGTACCAAGATTGTTGGTACTGGTGTATTTTGCGATTTCATACATACTTTGGCCGACACCTACCACCGCAGCGAAGTGGTAAACGGCGTCAATTCCGTTGAGGGCGCGTTGCACGGTTTCTGGATCGCGGATATTCCCGACAATTAACTCAACGTCAGGATTTAAATAAGCGGGTCTTTTTTTGTCCGCGCCGTGAACTTGGAACGAGAGGCTATCGAGTGCGCGGACACGTTATCCTAAGCTGAGCATTTCGTCTGCCAGGTGCGAACCGATGAACCCTGCTCCACCAGTAATCAGAATATGTTTGCTCAATTGCGATCTCCTGTAGAGAGAACAGAAGCAATTAGTTATCAGTAGTCAGCAGGACCTAACAGACAATTAGGGCTAGAAATGTTCTATTGGCTACTATTTTCTAATTGTTTCCTGCTGAATATCAGCTATATTCAAGGCTTAGATGTTGCGATTCATCAGCCGAATGGAATATCTTCCTCTTAATAAAAGCCTGTATAAAACCCAACAAGTTGATAAAATTTGAGTTTGATAAATGAATTTTGTCGGTATTTAAAAGAAGTTTTAATTGAGAAAGTTCAAAGCATTTGAAATATTTCTTTGGCAGCGCGATCGCAAACTCCCACTTCTCCCAATGAGGAGCGCATTTCTTGATAATCGGCGACAGTTTGCTGGCGGCGTTCGGGATTGAGTAAGAGTTCTAAAGCTTCTTGGACAATGTTTTCTGGCGTAGCTTGATCTTGCAGCAATTCTGGCACAATCGACCGCATCATTACCAAGTTGGCTGGCGACATGAAGGGAATCGAGAATTTTAGAAGATTACGGGCAATCCAATAGGTAAAGCGACTAACGCGGTAGAGAACCACCTGCGGAACCTTTAAAAGGGCAAGTTCCAGATTTACAGTCCCCGACTTAGCGATCGCTAAATCGGCAGCCGCCAGAACTTCCTGACTTTTACCAGCAACCAGAGTCGCATTTAAACCATAACGCCCAATCGCCGCTTCAATTTGCAGCCGATAAGCTTCTAGAGACAAAGGAATCCAGAAATGAACTTGAGGCAGTTTGTTTTGGATCGCTTTCGCCGCCTCAAACATCACCGGCATCAGATACTTGAGTTCTTGAGGACGGGAGGCAGGAAGAAGCGCGATCGCAATTTGTTCTGACTCTATCTCTAAGATTCTTCGCGCCGCTTCTCGGCTGGGAGCCTTTTGCATCCGATCCACCAAGGGATGCCCCACCCAAGCAGCCGATGCCCCCCGTTTTTGGAAATATTGCGCTTCCTCTGGGAAAATTGCCAACACTTGGTCGCTAATCTCGATGATTCGAGTCGTGTCGCGCTTGAAGGGCGACCAAACCCATACCTGCGGCGTGATGTAATACGCGACTGGCACCTGCGGCATCTGTTTCTGGATATAGGTGCCCACGCCAATATTTGGCCCCAAGTAATCAATTAGCACCACCAGATCGGGTGGGTTCTCTCGGAGGTACTGTTTAGCACGACGCTGGACTTGTAAGGTCGGTAACACATAAGGGAGAGATTCAAAAAGCCCCACCGAACCAATCCCGCTAGTATTGCTCAAGAGAGTAGCGCCAGCCGCCGCCATGCGCTCGCCCCCCAAGGCAACGATCTCTAATTCCAAGCCAGTTGCCTGTGCTTGTCGATAAAGTGCCTCAATCAGTAGCGCCCCTTGCAGATCCCCTGAAACTTCACCAGTGCTGATAAATATACGCATTAATTTGGTAATCAGTAATGGGTAATCGAGTTTTGAGTTTTGAGTTGAGTTTTGAATGAAACAAATTACTTTGAACTCAAAACTCAGACGCGGTTTAGGGCGTCTCTACAACTTGTTTCCCAATTACTCTTCATCCTTATTCTTCGTTCTTTTCCCTGGAATCGGACCGCGTCGCCCTGGCGCTTGAGAAAGTTGCAGGAACCGGCGCAGGTGTTGCAAGTATTCGTTATCTGGGAGCAGATCCAGTTGTTCTAGGGATTGATTCAGGGGTAATCCAGAACGATAGAGAATCCGAAAAGCTTTTTTGAGAATTCCCAACTCAGCGGCAGATAAACCAGCGCGTTTGAGTCCTACCAAGTTGAGACTGCGTACCCGCGATGGATTTCCCTCTACGAGCAGATAAGGAGGCACATCGCGGTCAATGCGACTCATCCCACCCACCATCGCGCCTCGCCCGATGTGGACAAATTGATGAATCCCTAGGACGCCACCAATCACCGCCCGCGAATCAATCTGGACGTGCCCAGCGAGCGACACCGCATTGGAAATAATCACTTTATCTGCGATCGCGCAATTATGAGCAACGTGGACATAAGCCATCAACAAATTGCCATTGCCGATTACCGTCGCTTCACCCTCGCCAGTTGCCCGGTTAATTGTGACATACTCTCGAATTCGATTGCCATCACCAATTTTTACCCAGGTTTTAGCCCCGTCATACTTGAGGTCTTGGGGTTCTAAGCCAATCGCTGCCCCCGGAAAAATGTGATTTTGGGTGCCAATTTCCGTTGGTCCCTCGATTACAACATGAGCACCAATTGTGGTTTCAGCACCAATTTTTACTTGTTCTCCAATCACCGCATAAGGCCCAACTTCCACGCTGGGGTGTAGTTGAGCGTCAGGGTGAATTATCGCGGTGGGATGAATCATATACAGGACTGTTAGCGCTCTTCGGCGCGATCGCGCGGACTGTTAGCGAAGCATGGACTAAGCAAACAAAAGTGACAAGTCAGAACTGAGGAATGAGGAAAAAGTTCAGCGTTAGAAGTTACAAGTCAGAATTTAACCATCAGCTTCTTCAACTAATGTGCCATCAAAATTCTTTTCTCAAACCTGTTTTTTAGCCTGCGAATAGAGTAGCGCTAAGCAAACACTCCTCAGTCCTCATGACTGTTTTAGTCAACGATGGAAAACATCAGTTCGCCTTCTGTAGCCAATTGACCATCGACTTCGGCACGGGCGTGCATCTTTCCAAAACGACGCCGTTTGACACACAGCAGTTCCACGCTCATGATTAGCTGATCCCCCGGTACTACGGGGCGACGGAAGCGGACTTTATCAATGCCAGCAAACATAAATAAGCCGCTTTCAATATCTGGGAGTTGGGTCAATACGATCCCGCCCACTTGAGCCATTGCTTCCACAATTAATACCCCAGGCATAATCGGACGACCGGGGAAATGCCCTTGAAAATGGGGTTCGTTAAAGGTGACATTTTTGATGCCCACAGCCCTTTCTCCGGGCACGTACTCGATAATCCGATCCACCAATGCAAAAGGATACCGATGGGGCAGCAATTTTTGAATGTCTTCGATCGTCAGGATGGTTTTGGCAGCAGACTGGCTGTTTTGTGCTGTTTCTTCCCCGACATTCTTGGCTTGGGGCGTCGCAGTCTCAGCATCGGGTGTATTGACTTCAATCAGTGTGGACATGGGCTGTATGACAGGGATTAGAGGCTAGGGGCTAGAGTTGCGATCGCGCAGCCACTTTACACAGGCTCACTCAGGGCGACTCGCAACTTTTTGGAGTAACTGCTGGGTGAGTTGGATATGCAGGTGATGGCTGGCTTTGTAGGCGAGGATATGAGCTTGCGGGAAATATCCCAGTAAACTTAAATCCCCTACTAAATCTAAAAGTTTATGACGCACTGGCTCATTTGAAAATCTTAAGGGAGGATTAAGCCATTCTTGTGAATCGCAAACCAGGGCGTTTTCTAAACTTCCGCCTTTTATTAAACCTGCGGCTTGTAACTGCTCAATTTGGTGCGCCAGACCAAACGTGCGGGCGGGTGCGATCGCGTCTGCAAAATTTTCTTGCCTCGGCGTCCAGCTGTGCCACTGATTGCCAATCGCTACTGAGTCGAAGTCAATTCCGTAGGAAAAGCGCAATTCTGGCGCTGGTAGGGCGGCGACAAAAGCATCGCCTTGATAGACCCAGACGGGCTTTTCTATCTTAAAAGTTGAATCGGGAATTAATTCATCGTTCTCGACCACGCCCGCTTGCGCGATCGCTTCCGCCCAAATCAGGGCTGAGCCATCCAGCAGGGGCACTTCCGGGCCATCAATCTCAATTCGAGCGTTATCGACACCGCTGCCTGCTAAAGCGGCTAGCAGGTGTTCCACAGTCCGGACTCGCGCTTCTCTACTGCTGGCAAGTTCGGTGGAGAGAGTCGTCTGACTGACTGCCTCCACCCGCGCTGGAATCACGGGTGCCCCAGTCAGGTCAACTCTCACAAAGTAACGTCCCTCTCCAGCCGCCGCGGGTAGCACTCGGACATGGGTAGGGACGCCGCTATGTAGACCGACGCCAGATTGTTCAAAAGAGCCTTTTAGCGTGTGTTGTTTCATAATTAAAAATTAAAAATTAAAAACTAAAAATTGAAGAAATTCTCCTAATTTTTAATTTTTAATTTTACATTTTTAATTTTTAGAATCTCTCCCCAATTCCAAAGTGGAGGCGGCTGTCCCCTTCGTTATTAAAACCATAGTCGATGCGAATCGGGCCGAGGGGAGATTGCACGCGGACGCCAAGACCATAACCAAAGCCGCTTCCGGGCTTACCCCGCACCCCAGCCGGATCTCCGGGTACGGTGCTACCAGTCCCGAAATCGGTTGCGGCATCGACAAACAAAGCACCGCCCACAATCGAGAAAATCGGGAAGCGATACTCTGCGGTCGCTTGGATAAAGCTGCGACCGCTGCCGACATCTCCTTCCTCAAAACCCCGCACCGAGTTACTACCGCCTAGAGAGAAAGCTTCATAGGGAGGTAAATCGCCGAGGACGGTTCCGGCTTGAACGTTGAAGGCGAGCGCTTGTGGCCCTGGGGAGAAGTTCGTATATCTGACAGGAAGATAGTAGCTATAGCTACCGCGCAGACGGTTAAACAGAATCCCTCCCACACCTACGGGGAGAGACTGTTCAACGCCTAGGCGCAGTAGAGATCCAGAGGTCGGAATTACGGCGCTGTTCCGGCGATCGCGCACAACCCCAAATTGCAGGGTCAACAAGTCGTCTTTCCCTTCCCCACTAAAGCTCAAGTCGTTGCCTAGCTCATCCTTCGGGCTAATGTCGCCGTCGGAATTTCGGATCGAAACCCGTTGATACTGCAAGCCCAGACTCGCTCTCCATTCCGGATCTGCAAAAACATCTCGGGAAAGCGGACGGGTGAAGGTGACGCCACCCCCCAATCGCAGGACGCGGGGTCTGTCTCCATCGGGCAATTCCACCTCTGTGTCACCGCCATCAAAAATCAGCGAAATGGATCGGCGTCTGAACCCATTGACGGTGTAGGAAGTCCGGTAAGGATCGCCAGCAATCCAGGGATCTGTAAAGTTGACATCAAATAGCAGTTCTCGCTGACCGACCTGCAACTCTGCCCCCAGCTTCTGGTTATTGCCCCCCAGATTTTGCTCTTGATAGCTAATGGTGCCGAATAATCCACTGGCGGAACTAATCCCAGCACCCGCCGCCACCGAGCCGGTGTTCTTCTCAATCACGTCCACGACCACCACTACTTTGCGCGGATCTTGCCCCGGTCTGAATGAGAGTCGCACATCTTCAAAGATGCCTAAGCGAAAGACTCGGCGCAGATCCCTTTCGGCTTTCGTCCGGTTAAAGACTTCTCCAGAATTCAGTTCAATTTCTCGGGTGATGATGAAATCGCGGGTGCGACCCCGGATGGGTTGACCTTCATCATTTGCGGGTTGTCCGTCTTTGTCGAGAAAGCGGACTTCGATATCCTCAATCAGTCCTTCTGCTACCTCTAGACGTACCGTGCCATCCTCAGCAATCTGGGGTGCAGCAACCACCTGTGCCAAGTCATAGCCGTTTTCTTTGTACCACTGGTTTATTTTTTTAATGCCTTCTTGCAGTTCGCGGATGTTGAGGGTGCGACCATACTGAGGCGCGAAGGCGTCATCGATTACCTTTTGGGGGAGTGCCCGCTGATTTTGGTCGGCAGGGACGGGGACAACGACCACCTGACGTAAAACTGGGTTAGGTTCTACTACAAAGACGACACGGACACCCAGCGGGGTATCCTGTGGCTCTACTCTGGCGTTGCTGAAAAAACCTGTGGCGTAGATGGCATTCACATCTTCCTGTAACTGGCTCCGGGTCGCCGTTTGTCCGGGTCGGGTGCGAATTGCCTCATAAACTTCGTTTTCGAGATCCCCTTCTACGCCAGTAACAACGACTTCACCCACTAGCACTCTGGCTTCTGGCTGGTCAGTAGGCGCAGGTTGTACCGTTTCAGGCGTTGTTGCAGGTTGTCCACCTTCAGGGGTTGGTACAGGTTGTTCCCGTGGCTCTGGCAACTCAAGATTCGGCTCACCAGTCGTCCCTGGCGTGAGATCGAATTCAATGGTATCCGGCGTTTCTTGTTGCGGTGTTGATTCTTCGCCGGTGCGCGGAACCACTGGCTCTGTTTCCGGCGTGGGAGAGGATGGGGATTGGGTTGTGGGAGTTTGGCTGAGTACGGATGAGGGGGATTTTGCCCCTACAGGCTCTTTTGTTGTTGGAACGCTCATGGTGTTAACCACCACGTTATTGGCGGGTGGCGGTTCCCGACGACTGCTACTGGCGACCTCTACGCGCTCCGGTTTAACTGGGACGTTAACTGGGACGTTAACTGGGGCGGGTGCGGTGGTGGAGCGTGTAACAATCTCCGTGAGGCTGGACGACGGTCTAAGCGCCCTCCCAGGCGGTGTCGTCTCTGGGGCACTCACAGCATTGACGACTACGTTATTGGTTGGTTGAGATTCTGGGCGATCGCGTCCTGGGTCAGCCTGGGTATGCTCAACATAATCGCCATACGCAGCCATTTTCTCGGAGGTGTCCGGCGAAGAATTTGTCGTTTGCCCTCTGGCAGGAAATGCTACACAGCAGGCAGATGAGGCAGCCAAAATTGTCAATAAAAAGGGAGATAAGCGCATTTTTTTACTTGTTTTCGACACTTCCACACACCTTGAAAATAAAGACAAAAGTAGAAAAGCAAAAGCAAAGAATCTTTTTTGCTTTTACTTTTTACGGGTTACTTGTTCGAGAACTCTTTGTAGCACTTGCTGGTACGCGTCTTCCACCTGCCCTAAATCCCGACGGAACCGATCTTTATCCAGCACCCGTCGGTCGGGATCAACTTCAGACTCATCCCAAAGACGGCAGGTATCGGGGCTGATTTCGTCTCCCAGTCGCATCTCGCCATGCCGGTTAATGCCAAACTCCAACTTGAAATCCACTAGGGTAATCCGGCATTGGTGAAAAAAGTCTCTGAGGATTTCGTTAATCCGCAAAGCGTTACTCCGTAATTGGTCAAGCTGTTCTGGTGTCGCTAATTTCAATAACATCAAGCGATCGCGTGTTAACAAGGGATCTCCCAGATCGTCATTTTTAAAATAAAATTCCACCAGCGGCTCAGGCAGGACGGTGCCTACCGGCAACCCTGTTTGTTGACACAGACTTCCCGCAGCAATGTTCCTGACTACCACTTCTATTGGCAGAATCTTTAACGCCTGGACGCGCATTTGGTTTGGTGCCGGACAGTCGATGAAGTGAGTCGGGATGCCCGATGCTTCCAAAACCTGGAACAAATAAGCGGCAATGGTGCAGTTAATTTCACCTTTGCCGACAATCTGACCCCGCTTTTTGGCATTAAAGGCGGTGGCGTCGTCTTTGAAGTGAGTCAGTAGAATGTCCGGATCGTCGGTGGTATAGAGAATCTTGGCTTTGCCTTCGTAAAGGCTGGTTGATTGGGCGGACATGGAAAGTCTTTTTTTGGATGAATGGATCGTCGGCGGCAGCACAGAAGATTTTAATGCCTTAGGAGCCGAATGGCGTCAACATCTGGGCATCTGCGAGTAACTGGCATACTCTTTGGTTAAGAGATGGTTAATTTTAAGTTAATTTGTAATTAAAATGAGCGCAGCCCTTTGTGCAAAGATCACAATAGTAGCTAGTTGCCAGGTCAAGACTCGAACAAAACACCCGGTAAACCCTGATGCCAACAGTAGGCGATCGCAAGCAATGTCTACCGACTCTTAGGTGGATCGGGCAATGGTTGGAATGCCTCCCTTGTGTCTCTTGCTAGCTTCTTCAGCTTGGGCAAAAAACCGGGTTAACGATAGGTTCGATTCTCACACCAGCAGGTTGGGTAGTTTATCCCAAGGAGGTAATCTATGGCAGACCGCTCTGATTTTCTCTATCCTCGTAGTCGTTACTACGGTCAAGTCAAGCCAGAAAATCTAGTTTTTAACGCCAATTTGCAGGAATTTGCTCAACGGGTAAACTTCATCTGCAACCTAGAAACTGGGGGGAAAATTTCATCCTCCGAAGCCTACGAACAAATTAAGAGTCTCTGGAAACAGTTGAAAAAAACTAAAAAGCAACTCGCTATCGGTGAGAACCCTTTCCAGATTGGAGAGGATAAACCAGAAGGATGAGGTGCAAAAGGGGCAGCTTCTAAAATCTGCACCAATTCGCGATTAGTCATTAACCTCATTTGGTGGTCATCGTGTGGACTCCATCCCAGGCGTCTGAAGGCGGTTGCCGAAGGTAATTCTTACACCGTTCTAGGTGGACGGTCACTGCCTGATCCGTGGGTCTTAAGCTGTAGGCATCGCCAAAGTAGGCGATCGCTTTTTGGAAGCTTCTGTCCATGTAGGCGGTACGCCCAAGATGATAGAGATCGAGAAAGTTCTTCGTGGAGTCGTCGAGATGCTGTCGATGGTCGCCGATCAACTCGTAAATACTGACGGCAGAATTTTTGCCCTTGACGCGAATTTTGTCTAACTCTCGTACCCAGATGCGATCGCGACACAAGTTGTAGGTAAACTCGCTCAAGATAATATCGCAGCCGTATTCCTTGGTGACGCTTTCCAGGCGAGAACTCAAGTTTACCCCATCACCAATCACCGTGTAGTCCATCCGTTTGTGAGAACCGATGTTTCCAGACACGACTTCTCCAGAACTCAGCCCAATGCCAATATGAATTTGCGGCTGGTTTTCAAATAAACGGCGGCGGTTAAACTCTGCCAACCTGCGGCGCATATCTAACGCCGACTGAACCGCCATCCAAGCATGATTTTCCGCCAAAGGCAGAGGGGCACCAAACACTGCCATCAAAGCATCGCCGATGAATTTATCCAAGGTGCCTTCGTGGTTAAATACTGCTTCTACCATCGTTTCAAAATACTGATTCAGCAGCGAAACCACTTCCGAAGCCCCTAGATTTTCCGTCAACGTGGTGTAGCCCCGGATGTCGGAAAATAAAATTGTCACCTCCTTGCGTTCGCTCATCATCAGCGCTTTATCACCCAGTGCCATGACTTGCTCTGCCACTCTAGGCGTCATGTAGCGATACAAGGTAGATTTCATCCGTTTTTCGTGGCTGATGTCTTCCAAGACCACCAAGCCGCCCCTGACGCCTCCTTCCGGGTTTGTGAGGGGATTCACGGTGAGATTCATACTCCGTTCAATTTCCTGGACTTGATCGGCACTCAAAATCTGATGACAATTGTGCGTACTGGCAGCGCCAGGACTGCATGATTCATTCCAAGGAATGAAAATGTTTGGGTTGAGGCGATCGCGGATTGCCAGAATATAAACTCCAGTAGGTTCTCCCTCCGAATCAGAGGCCACTTCAGAATTTAGAACTTCTGCTACCTGCTGACACTGGGCGCATTGTGCCTGCACGGACAATTCTGGCATTGCTCCCACTGCTACTGACTGGTGGCTTTTCTCTACATATAAACCTACTGTCAGGGTTTGCTCTGGCACATATTGCTTGGCACCCGTCTTCAGACTATCCTCAAGACGAAACTGAAGATGTTCGATGGGCACTACATCCCAAACGAAGCGACCGATTAATTTCTGCTCCCACAGATGCTTGTTGCTTTTACCAGTGGTTTCCCGAATCGGGCACCCTAGTAACTCCAGTGCAGCTTCGTTAATCGTGACAATCCGTCCCTGCATATCTGTAGAGATGACTGCATCTGAGAGACTTTGCAGGATATCTTTTTGATACTGCTTTTCCAACAACACATTCTCGAAGAGTTTGGCATTTTCCAGGGCAATCCCTGCCTGGATATTAAATGCCTGCATAAACTCTTCATCTGAACTCGTGAAGCTGCCGGGTTGCTTGTTAATTAACTGCGTAACGCCGATTAATTCCATTGATGAATTAAACACCGGCATACACAGGATATTGCGCGTCAAATAACCCGTTCGTTGGTCGGCGCTGGGATCGAACCGCGGATCTTTATAGGCATCCGGGATATTTAGCGGCTGACGAGTGGAGGCAACATAACCGGCAATGCCTTTGTTAGAAGGAATGCGAATTGGGATGATCTCCGTGCCATCTTTGTTGGCAACTTTCGTCCAGAGTTCTCCCGTTTCTTTGCTGAGCATAAATAGGGTGCTGCGATCCGCCTGCATTAGATCCCGCGCTTGCTCCATCACAAAGCGCAGAGTTGTTTCCAAGTCAAGGCTTTGACCGAGATAGGTGGTTGCTCGCAACAATGCCGCTGCCCCCCGCTGCTTGCGTGCCGCCATATAAAACGATTGGCAACTTTCTAGGATAATGCCGATAGAGGCGGCAAAGTCGCGAAATCCCTGCTCATCCTCCTCGGTAAACGGCCCATCCCCCGCTTTATTTAATAGTTGAACGACTGCAACAATCTGGTTTTTGCTGCTATAAATCGGCATACAAAGCAGACTGTGGGTGCGGTAGCCCGGTCGCTCGTCAACTTCTTTGTTAAAGAGTGGGTGAGAGTAGGGGTCAGGAAGATTCAAAGTCTCGCCGGTGCTGGCGACGTGACCGGCAACGCCAATATTAATGGGAATCCGGATTTGTTTGGTGGCTCTCCCAGTCTCTGTATCGGGAATTTTTGACCAAAGTTGATTTTTTTCTTCGTCTACTAAAAAAATAGTGGTGAGGTCTGCTTGCAGAATTTGACCCATTTTGAGGGTAAAGGCGTCCATGACCTGCTCTAGCATGGTTTCCAGAGCTTCGTTGTTGATCATGTCGATCGCTCGCAGAAACTGCTGGAACTCGGCGGTTATAAAATCGAGTAAGCAGATAAATTCGCCGAATGACAGGTCTTTGACGCGCGAGGTCAGGACGCTAGTACGATTGAGCTGCGTAAGCTGAGTTAACGTAGCCAGAACGCTGCCGGTATTAGAGAGTGTCATGGGGAGGAGCATTTGCAAGCTGGGGTTTTAGCTGTTAGCTGTTATTAGTAAGCGATTCGCACTTTTTATGCATTAAATTTAATCAAAATATCCGTAAAAGCGTAAAATCGCGGTTAATTCCGAAGAAACTAGCTGACAGACGCAAATTTTTGCGCCTCTACAGAGAAAGAGTGGTTTTAAAGTTGGGTTTGTTTGGTGTCCACCTACTGAGTTAATGGTTATCGCTTACTTGGCTTACTTGTAAATTCAGCACCTACTAACTTAATTTAACCTCGGAGACCTGAAATCCTCATCCGTAGTGTTTAGGAATATGTATTAATTAGCAGCATTTTTGGGGTCAGTTGTCAGTTGTTTTCCTGAAACCCTGACTGCTGAACCCTAACAGATGATGATTGACTGTTAATGAATTGCTTAACGAATCGCTGATGCGTAGTAATCTTGCAGCTGGCGGGTGGCGGCAGCCCAACCCCAGCGTTCGGCTTCAAGGCGGGCATTTTGCCGTAGGGTTTCCCGTTCTTCTTGATGGGCAAGGAGGCGCTGGGTGGCAGCGATCGCTCCCTCTTCATCTTTTGGGTCAAATAAGTAACCGTTAACGCCATCGGTAACGATATCGGGAATCCCTCCGGAACGTGCGGCGACAACGGGACATCCGGCTGCCATCGCCTCCAACAGCACTAATCCTAAAGTTTCGGTGCGTGAGGGAAAAATAAAGGCGTCTGCTGAGGCAAAGGCTGAGGCGAGTTCAACGCCGGTCAGATAACCAACGAAATGGGTGGGCGTCCCGGCAAAGTGTTGTTGCAAGGCTTGTCGATGGGGGCCATCTCCCACTAGGGCAAGACGAGCGTTGGGAATGGCTGCTAAAACGGGCTTAATACGGTCAATTTCCTTTTCGGCACCCAGACGCCCTACGTAGAGTAATAAGGGGCTTTCCGGGTGTCCTTGGCTGAGATGCGATCGCATTTCTCGGCTTGACAAGTGGGGCTGGAATAATTCTGTATCTACTCCCCGCTGCCACAAATCCACTCGCTGGATGCCATGACTGGTGAGTTCCTGCACCATCGCCGTGGAAGTACAGAGATTCAGCTGCGCTTGATTATGGGCTGATTTGAGAAATTCCCACAGCACACCTTCTAACATTCCCAAGCCATAATGCTGGAGATACTGGGGTAAATGGGTATGATAAGACGCCAGCAAGGGAATCTGCATCGTTTTGGCATAATACACACCCGCTAGCCCCAAAATAGCTGGGTTGACAACATGAATAATATCGGGTTGAAACTTCTCCAGTTGATAACCAATGGATGGACGGGGAAAAGCCATTTTCAACTCTGGATACCAAGGCAACGGGAAGCCAGAAACTCCGTAAATCCTGGCTCCTTTATACTCCGTCAACCCACCATCAGGGGAAAAAATCAGCACTTCGTTGCCGCTGCGCTGTAAATGTTCAACGGTGTGGCGCAGGCGCGTCACAATGCCGTCAACCTTGGGCAAAAAGGTTTCGGTAAAAAGAGCAATTCGCATAATTCAGTGCTGAGGGATGAGAACTTAGGACTGAGTGATAGATTTAAGAGCGATCGCGGCTGAGGGCTAAGGACTCAATGAACGGTCAAGCTTGAGGAGTTATTAAAGTTTATCTGTCTTTTCAATGCAACAATTCAACCCAACAAATTGTTTGCTAGTTGCCACTCTCTCCTCTATCTCTGTTTCCAGTCAGTCCGTGCTTCGCACCGCTTCGCTAACAGTCCTCAGTCCTCAGTCCTGATTACTGACGGTGCCAAGAAACTTTGGGCATGATCTGATTTTTATCAACGCGGTGCTGGTACTTGACGGCAAAGTTGAGCAACGAGTCGAGTAGGGCGTCGGAGAGATAATGAGGTTGTAAGCCGAGATCGAGCAAATTGGTGTTTTTGGCGTTGAAGTAGTGTTCTTCTTTCTCGACTCTGGGGTTATCGAGGTTTTGGATGTCAACATTCAGCCCCAAGGAATTCCCGGCTTTCTTCACCATTGCGGCTAAGTCACCGATGCTAAATAGTTCGGTGAACTGGTTGAAGACGCGGAATTCGCCGGGTTGGGCAGGGTTCGCGATCGCGAGTTCCATACATCGCACTGTATCCCGAATATCCAAAAAGCCTCTCGTCTGACCACCTTTTCCGTACACGGTCAAAGGATGCCCAATTGCTGCTTGGATACAGAAGCGGTTGAGTGCCGTCCCAAAGACCCCATCGTAATCCAAGCGGTTAATTAACAGCTCATCCATGCCCGTCTCTTCTGTCAAGACGCCGTACACGACACCCTGATTCAAGTCGGTGGCGCGTAGCCCCCAAATCCGGCAAGCAAAGTGGATATTGTGGCTATCATGAACTTTGCTGAGGTGATACATTGATCCGGGCTGCTTCGGATAGGGCAAAGTATCCTTACGCCCGTTGTGTTCGATGGTGATGTAGCCTTCTTCAATATCAATGTTGGGCGTCCCATACTCGCCCATCGTTCCTAATTTGACGAGGTGACAGTCGGGGAAATCTTCTTTGATCGCATACAGCAGATTCAGCGTCCCCACCACGTTGTTCACCTGGGTGACGACGGCGTGTTCTCGGTCAATCATCGAGAAGGGTGCCGAACGCTGTTCGCCAAAGTGGACGATTGTCTCTGGTTCAAACTGGTGCAGCGCTGACTGGAGGAACTCGTAGTTAGTGATATCCCCAATAAATAGGTCGATGGATTTGCCGGTGAGATCCTTCCAGCGCTGGAGGCGTTGTTGAATGGGTGCAATAGGGGTTAGGGTATCTGCGCCTAGTTGCATATCCCAGTGACGCCGCACCAGGCTATCTAGAATGCCGACTTCGTATCCTCGACTGGAAAGATAAAGCGCGGTTGCCCAACCGCAGTAGCCATCACCGCCAATAACCAAGACTTTCATACGGGTTCAATTAATCTTGCTTGCCAACACTCGGTAAATTTACCAGGTAATGGTACCTTCTAGACCATCGAAGTGAATTCCTTCTTAGCGATCGCCGGTACACCCCATCGAGCTTGTAGTCGTTTGATTCTTTCTCGTATTTCTTCCCTCCTTCGTCATCACTCTTTGGGAGGAAAGCGTTGTTTTCCTGGTGGCGGCAGTCCAGCAATCAGAGTGCAAGTGTGTCTAAGACCTCCAGATTAAAAGTTGAAGGTTCCTTGTTGATAGGAACCTTCAACCTTTAGCTTTCAACCCTTTAAACTTTCACTTCATCGGCAAAACTTCCCCAACGGACGAATTGGAAAGGACCCCCGACCGATCCCCAAATATGCTCATCGGTTTCGGGATCGCGTCCCCGATCGAGGCTGATAAACTTGTTTTCGTCAATTTCAAAGGTGCTGTCGAGATAGGTGTTTTGACCTTTGCGAACCACCATACAACCTTTACCGGGTTCGACGTAACCTTTGAAGCTGTGACCTGTCCATTCGACGATCATGTTACAGCCTGGTAATTTTTCCAGTTGGTCTGCTTTGAGGTTGTGCAGGCGCTTGGGGTCGCGGGAGGCACCATAAAATTGTTCTTCATTCTTAACTGTGTAGTTTTCAATTTCGATGCGATCGCCTGAGGTAATTAACTTTAAAACCCGCAGCCGGTATGGGTCATTAATCATATAGTCATACGCTTGTTCTACCAGGAAACTCACGCCAGACAAGAGTTCCAGCGGTAGAGGACGCATGCAGACGCGGATATGGGCAAAGATGGGAGGATTTTCAAATGCTTGTGCCTGGTTGCTGAAATCTGCTGCCATCCAGCGAGCTAAGGTAGCAATATCAGTAGAATGCGTCATTGTTTATTAAAATGCCGTTGTTGAGAAATGATCCCCCTTATTTTAAGATGCGCGATCGCTCCTTCTGAAGTTTCTTGACAACGATAGAACCCACTAGAACGAATGCAGTTGTCCTTGACGGGGTTTTCTGTCGGAGATGCTTTAGGGGAAACGTTTTTGGGGGCTGAAGTAAAGCTGTAAGGGCGAGTCCAATAGCGTCAGGTTCCCCCACAATGGCGCTAAGCTGACGATACCCCACTTACAGATACAAAAAGATTTTCCAGCGTCCCTCTCCGGGAACGGAGAGGGGCTGGGGGTGAGGTTTTTCTTGTGGCATTCAAATAGATTTAAGCTGAAGAGAAAAATCCCCGTCTTCTTATTTTTTTTGGGGTTCCTCTATCTGGGCTGGGCACACTGCTTGATAGAAATCTCCGATGATACTTCCCGATTGAATTTTGGCTTCTAGCAGTTTGTCATTTTTACCTACATCGATATCCCCGACAATTCGACCGCTTTGGTCAAAACGAATTGACCGACGCCATCGGAATACACCTTTTTTACACTCTATTGCATGATAATTGTCCACCCCAATCGCACCATCTGCTTCCGGAGCTTGAAACAGATTCCGTCGCCAGAATTCTACAAGATTTCCCTGACGAACAATCCGCGCATCGTCGATATAGATAGGGTTGTTGTCAAGGGTTTTGCTTACGGGTACCCAAGCTGCGATCGCTCTTGAGGTAGCAATCATTGTCATCAAGCTTATCCCGGATACTATAGCGAGACGCGAATGTTGAAAAGTAAGCAACTTAGTCATGGGATTGCCAAAATTATCGAGATTCATTGAAGGGTGAGAAATGTGAGTGTTAACTGTTTTTAACGCCTGCTTTTGAGTCGGAACAATAGGAACTGAGTCGTCTGTTTATCTTGGAAATTATCGTCACTGACTAGAAGTAAACTTTGACTGCCATCCGGCAAGCGGGGGCCAAAAGTCATGCCTTCCAAATTGCCCAACGGAATGCCTATTTCATCCAAATCTAACAGCAACTTTTTCTTCACTGGCTCAATGCCAGTAAGCTCACCTTTAAGGCTGGGAATACTAGAAATATCCGTTGCCCCACCCATTGCTGCCTGATAAATCCGAACCCTGTAACCTAACAAACTCAAGGAACGTTCCAAGGTGAGGAAGTGCCCCCCTGCATCTAAAGATAAAAACTCCGGCAAGCCATCTTTGAGTGCCCCACTCGGAGGCGGTTCCATTTCGTATAAATGTTCGGCAATCAGCAGCGGTGGGCCATCACTGAGCAAATAGTGCAAGATCCGACATTTTGCTCCCAGCTTTGAACTAATTGCTTCGCTATCCTGCATCAATGATGACTCAGTGGCAGTAAATAGACGAAACGGTTCCCCGGCTGCTGGGAGAGTGCCGACGGGATTGAGAGTGAGGGCTTCAAACCCCAGGTTATTCTGGATGCCACGAGTCTGTGTTGTATTGCCGCTGACATCGGGAAGATAGCGTTCCGGGATCGGTAAGTTCTGCCGCAGACGTCCAGTTTTTAAGTCAAACTCCCCGATAAAGGGGGGAATACCATCGCGGGCAACCCCTTCGCTAGAGATAAATACGGATTGTTGAGGAGACACGGCAATCCCTTCCGTATCCACCGTACTCTTGGGATAGGTGTTGCCATCTTCCTTGGTTAGAAAAGTGACGTCCTCAACTTCTACTTTCTGGATGCCGATTTTGCCATCGCTAGCGTCATCGATAACCATGTTGAGGGTATAGAACCGGGCTGGGGCAAACTTACTGCGGTCATCTGATATTGCGTAGAAACGGTTCTGCTTCCGGTCGTAGGTCAGCCCCGATAAGCCGGAAACAGGTGTATCTTTAAATTTCGTCTTAGGCAGCTGGTATTCCCCCAAAAAGTCGAGGGATAGATCCAGAAAAACTCGATCTTGAGTCATTCCTGGCTGGACTCCGCAGGAAGTGACAAAAGTCAATAAGGCGATCGCTATCCCCAGCACCCAAGATCGCGGTCTAAATTGCCCACCGTTCACCAGCTTTCTCCTAAACTTCACAACAAGCGCGGAAACTATCGCTTTACTGTAGCAGTCAGTTGGGTGAGAAACGCTACAACTTCTGATATTAACCAGGTCTGCTTGTATAGTTTGTTATTAACAATTTAAACCGCTTGCGCCAAAAATATTATGCAAAATTTGTTTACTCGTCTGTGGTTGCAGCAACGTCGCTCAAGTGCTTTAGGGCTGGGAATGGCTGCCGTTTTATTCCTACTGTGTTCCGGTTCTGCCGGATGGGCAGCAACTGCGGCGGATAATAAACCCAAACCCAACCCCTTAGAGATAACGACGCCCGATCCACTGCTGCCGCAGCCTCAAGTAGATCGTCCCCTGACTCCTGAAGAAATCAGCAAACTTAGGCAGGCTCTCAATGAATTAAATGCCCAGGCAGCTGCTCAGCTTAAAGCCGGTAATGCACCCGCAGCGTTTGAACTTTGGTATCGGGAATTGCGACTGCGGCGATCGCTTGGGACGGTGGAAGAGGTAGAAGCGCTAGGACGAGTGGGAGCGATCGCTTGGGAAAATAATCAAAAACTTGATTTGCAAATTATCACCAAGCGTCTGCAAGCAATTCAGGATCGGGCTTTTGGTAGGACACCAGAGCCAAAAGGCAAAACGCCGCGCCAGCAAACAAACCAGAATGGAGGCAAAACCGAAGAAATTGCTTTGTCTTCTCCAGTCTCGGCAGTGGACATAAAACTGTTGCAAGCTTTGGGTCAAGCTTACCAGCAGATACGGCTGCCAGCCCCCGCCCTAGAAGATTATCAGCTGTTGCTGGCTGATGCGAGGCAGCGTCAGGATAAAGCCACAGAAGAGGCAATCCTGAAAATCATTGCCCAACTGCACCTGAACTGGTTTGATTATCCCAAGGCGGCGGCAACTTATGAGGAATTGCTGAGTTTTGCCACTCAACAGGGCGATACTGTCAACCAAGTGGTTTATCTGCAACAGCTGACTTACATTTACGACAAGGCGAAGCAACCGGAAAATTCTCTAAAAGTGAAGCAACGGTTAGCAGAAAGTTACCTTGCCAATAATGAGTTAGCTCAAATACCAGCGTTGAAGATTGCGATCGCTAGCGATTACGAAGCTCTCAAACAACCAGACGAAGCGAGTAAAAACTACCAAGAAGCCTATAACATAGCGTGGTCTTTACAGCAGTTTGCTTCTGCCAGCGAAGCTTTGAAAAAACTAGGAGATCTCTACCGAACTTATAAACAACCTGAATATGCTTTGCAGGTTTATCAAACTCTTTTGCAGGTAGAGCGGCAGTCCTACGACTACTATAACTTGATGAAAACCTACGACCAAATCGGTCAGATTTATCTAGAACGCGGAGACTTAGCGCCAGCAAAAGCAGCGTTTGAACAAGGGTTGGAATTAGCAAGGTCGTTAAAGTATCAGGAAACTTACTTTGCCAATCAGCTAGCGCGAGTGACTCAGCAAAGTTCGCAGTAAATATCGGGTTGGAGAAGGCTTATCTCTTGTTATCGATAGGATGCCAGCATTTCCAATCCCAACTCAAAAATGGTCTGGCTGGTCATTCTGCTTTTAAAGGCGGTTGTCTCAGCAAGATAGAAAGCTTTATATTCCTTCAGAGAGAGTTAAAGACACAGGAAGTTTCCCACCGAAGATTGATTCAGTTTTTTTTGGTGATTGATATATTTATAAACATAAAGGTAGTGCGGTTCTAAGCAAAGACGTTAAATATTAGAACTGCTATAAAAATTAGCTCCCTTCCTGAGATAGTCTTTGTCCCTTGGTTATAGACTCCGGTAATTTGGTGTTTGCACTTAGAGCCAAGTAGAAATGCTTGGTTCGTTTTTTTTATGGAATCACCAAATAGGTACATCTGACTTTTGTAAACAAAGCAAAAGTGAGTTTAGTCACGGTTCTAGAAATTGAGAAATAAGACTGCCAAGGCTAAGGTGACTTTCTATTAACCGGGAAAATTTCTGGGTATTTTAATGGTTTCTATTCAGTTGTCTTTCATCAGCTAGATAGTAAATCTACAAGGGTTTTAGCTAGATATTCATACTGCGCCGGAGTGTTATACAGTTGAGCTGAAATCCGAATCAGCTGTTTGGGAGGTGCAGGCCAATAAATCACCGGCACCTGAATCTCAAAGCGATCGTACAACGCATCTTGTAGCGGGGGCGTTATTTGCATCTCTCCTGGGCTGTCTGGAATTTCATCCGGCAATGGCACAGCTGCCATCGAACCAATCATCTCATCAGGACACGGTGGCGACACCTTTAGCGTTTCGCACAGTAGCTGCCGTGCTGTTAATGCCATTGCTCGGTTACGCGCCATCAATTCGCGCCATCCACCCGGTAACAGCGAACCCAGAAACCGGATAGCTTCAGCAACACACAGATAAGCGCTGGGATCGTCGGTGCCCATCCAGTCAAATTCTAGATGAAAGCGCGATCGCTCTTTTCGGGGCGAGTTGGCACCGTGACTAATCGTTAGCGGACGAATTGCCGATTGCTTGTCGCGCCGCACATATAAAAATGCGGCTCCTTTAGGCGAACACAACCATTTATGACAGTTGCCAGTGTAATAAGTCGCCCCGATTTCCCGTAGATTCAGCGGCAGCATCCCTGGCGCATGGGCACCGTCTATCAGTGTATCCACGCCACGCTCTGCCAGTTGGCGAGCGAGCTGCTGGATAGGAAAAATTAGCCCTGTCTGACTAGTTACATGATCTAGCAGCGCTAGCTTTGTTCTGGGTGAAACCTGTTCCATCACGGCTTCGATGACTTGTTTTGGCGATGTGATGGGGAAAGGCACTGTCGCCACAACTATCCGCGCCCCAGTCCGACCGGCAATGAAATTGAGCGCATTGCGGCAGGCATTGTATTCCTGATCTGTCGTCAGTAATTCGTCGTCTTGGGAGAAATAAAGCGGGGAGGTGCTAGAATCGCCTCCCCCAAGCGATCGCAATATCGCATTCACTCCAGTTGTTGCATTCGGGACAAATACCAACTCTTCTGGATCGGCACCCACGAACTGGGCTAACTCATCCCGTGCGGCATCCAGCAGTGGCTCAAATTCGCGCACAAAAAATCGCAAAGGTTCCCTTTCCAGTTGCGCCCGGTAGCGTTGTTGGGCTTCCAGAACCGGCAGTGGACAAGCACCAAACGAACCATGATTCAGGAACGTCACCGCTGGGTCAAGCGACCACAACTTCTGAAATTCTGAAGGGCGAAGGATGAAGTCTGAAATTTTCTCTTTCATGCTTCATCCTTCAATTAAACTAATTAAACTCCCCAGGCAAGATTCGAACTTGCGACCAATCGATTAACAGTCGATCGCTCTACCACTGAGCTACTGAGGATCGTGAACTCAATCTTTTCAACAGTTACTAATATTACCGAGTGCAAATATAACTTGTCAAGCCCTTTTGCAGTTTTCTGGCAAATTTTTTTTAGGCTGGATGAACTCGTGCTAGCTATTTCTGGTTCAGCCGCCACTCAGCGAGACGTTCGCGAGCTTTTGCATCGAGGGAATTGGCTAAAAACCGCCCCGACGAGTGTTTCTTTGGTCTGTTTTTGCGTATGACCGCACGAGCGGTTGATTCCACGTCGTAAGCCAGCTGTGGTGCTGACATCCATTCTGCGCCATACCCCACCACTGTTAATTGCTGCGCCCGATCTGATGTAGCGACAATCAAGCGCCGTGCCGATCTGTAGGGATTGTAACGAAAGGAGGCACAGGTTTTTTCGATGTAAGTATCTGCTGTCTGCCCAAAATCTGTGTAATACACTGATAGCTCGTGGGTAATCGCTTCACGATTACTGCGCGTATCTTGATACTGGGCATCAAATACAACTTGAGTTTCAAAACCCTTAAAAGCGCTGTAATTGACCAAAGCCTCTATTAATTCAAGACGGGCGGCTTCTAGCCCATTGCGATCGCGGGTTCTTTGCAGGTAAGACCATAGTCCAATGACGTTGTAGCCGTCAACGAGCAAAACAGCCTGCGGGGATGGGCGTTGCATTGTTTTAAGCCAAGATTTTTTAGGTGAAAATAACTATTTCATTATCTTAACAATATAGCAAGTCACTTCTGTAGTCCTTTTTGCAGAACTCGGCGAATCCTCTTAAAGGAGAATCTTGGCTTATAAGGGGGAATCCTGAGTTTGCAAGAGGCGTTGTCTTAGGCGTTTTGGCTCTCCTCGATCCACAACGCAGCCCTGCTCCAGTAAGAATGCACCGTCGGCATAATTTAACTCATCTAATCGATGCGTGACCCAAAGGGCAGTCAAACCCCGGCTTTTTACCAAGCTTTGCACTTGCGCGACTAAATCCAATTGAGAATCCGGATCGAGTAGGGCGGTGGGTTCATCTAATAGTAAGACTTCCGATCGGCGGGCGATCGCACCGGCAATGGCAATTCGCTGTTTTTGACCCCCACTCAGAGCATAAATGGGACGTCGTTCCAGCGCCAGTAAATTGACCGCTGCCAGTGCTTGCTCTACCCGCCCGCGTATCTCAGCGGGCGAGAGATTTTCCTCCACCAGTCCAAAGGCAACATCGGCACCGACCGTCGGCATCACCAGCTGATGATCGGGATTCTGGAAGACAAAGCCAATCGGGTTTAAAATCTGAATTTCTCCTGCTTGGGGACGCAACAGCCCAGCCAGCAATCTCAACAAAGTTGATTTTCCACTGCCGTTAGTGCCCAAAAGCATCCAAAATTCACCCTTGGGCACCTCTAGCGAACAGGAATCTAAGACTTTCTCCCCTTTCGGCCAGTTGAAGCAAAGGTCTTTGACTTGAATGGCAGGCTTGACCATTTCGACACCAGCAGGAAGTGTGTTCATTCAGCGAGGGCGAAAAAGCCTGGGGGTCTTCCAGCCGATGCTGTGCTGGATTTCTGAGATACCTGAATGGCAACAATCTCACTACTGAGAATGCCGATTTTTTTCTCCGGCTGGCGTTCGCAAGTGAGTTCTAACAGTTGAGCTTTGTCAGAGCGGATGGCACTCAGAATTTCCTGGTAAACGCTTTGGGCATCTTCCTCTGACTTCCGTTGCACCGACAACGACATCGGTGTGTTTTTCAAAATTAGGTCGATTGTAAACATGAGTTAAGCGATTGCAATTAAATATCAGCTCCACATCCCTAGTATCTCAGACGCGAGCCAGTTGCTGCCTGATGGAAAAATTCGTTGAGCAGGGGAGAAAGAATTTCCTCTTCTCCTCTATCTTGGTGTTGGTAAGTTTCGCAAATCCTTTACTAGTCAAGACTTTAAGCGCACTCATCCCCTGAACCGTCGCGAGTGATGAACATCTGCGATCGCTGCTGTCACCCCTACGGCTAAATATTAAAATGAGTGAAATAAATTTACCCAAAACTGTGCAAGTTGGACATAATAAGATTAAACTCAGTAAAGAATCGTAAACTAGATTGACATCCTAGTTTGTTTTCTGCGTAGCCCATCTAGTTACAGATGGAGCCAGCAGAAACCTCGATGACTGTACTTATAACTAACCTGTTTGGAGATTTGCTGTCATGACTATTGCAGTCGGACGCGCGCCAAGTTCAAGAGGGTGGTTTGATGCCATTGACGACTGGCTCAAGCGCGATCGCTTCGTATTTGTCGGCTGGTCTGGCCTACTGCTATT
>NZ_JACJTV010000046.1 GCF_014698845.1 Coleofasciculus sp. FACHB-1120
CCGTATTTGATAATTTGAGCAGATTGGCACTTGGGGCAGTTCATTAAGTTGTCTGCAATGATTGAGGTTCTTGGTTGACCAGCCTACCATTACTATGCGGGACTACCAAAAACTGATGGTATGAAAGATAAAGATGTTATAAGGCGAGATGCAAATGGGCAAAAGGATTTGTCTGGTGAAAGCCTTAAAAGACAATTTTTTTAATATCAAAATCTTTGAGGGGCTGACTTCAGCGAAGCTGACATCCAAGGAGCAGATTTTACCAACGCTATCCTCAAGGATGCCAAATTTACTCATGCTAAAGCTGGATTGCAGCAGTATTGGGCAATTACCCTACTAATTGGCTCCACTCGCAGATCGCCCTCGGTAGTGATCGCCTGTTGTCAAAACTCAAATAATTTTTGATGTCCCAATTGGTGCATGGCACGAATAGGATAACTCCATATCTTCCCGTTTGAGTAGGAAGTTAGGGACGAACAAATCTTGGGAGCCGCCGCAACGCTATCAATGCTATCTCCGATTGTCGGGCCGGTCGGGAAAGTCTTCTATTCCGACTTGAAGGAAAGTTCTCTGTTAACTCCAATCAACCGTCCTGGGTTGATCGAGCAGGACTCCTGAACCGCTGCTAAAAGTACGATCGCCAGTCGGGAAATGGGAATATAACGATGTAGAAGCGGATTTTTTAGAGCCAGCCCAAGTTGATGACTCTGAAGCGTCGAACATTGGCGGAAAGTACCTGTAAAACTGGAAAATATATAACATAATTAAAAAAAACTATGTAATAAAGTTAGATAAAAACATACGGGTATTTAAAATGATTTCACTATATATTTATTGCTACCGACTTGAGCAATCAATTCCGGTGTCGGCTCAATACCTGCCACATGTATAAAAAAGTCATTAAAGTCTCAGCTCATGCCCAACGTTTCATCGATCGCCGTCATAAATAACTCATTTAAAGGAATTCCCGCTGCGTTTGCCGTGTAAGCAATTACACTTTTGCGGTCAAAAATACAATACAACCCGGCTTCTATGAACCAAGGTTCTCCCTTTGGGTCGATCCGGAAGTCAAATAAACTATAATGGCGACACCCCAAAGCCAAATGACACTTCTTAGCTTCTTGCTGAACCTTTTGGACGATCTGGTCATCAGGATCTACAATCCAACCCGCGATATACTCTTTAGCGGTTGTACGCAAGTTGCGATCGCCCGGATCTTTTTTGAATTTTTCACTATAGCTGCGGATGGGAGTCTCGTCGGGGTCTATCAGATATTCTTCTAGGGGTAAAGCGACTAGCTCCCCATCTTTGACAAGAATACCGCATCTGACTTCTCGACCAGGTTCGATGAATTCTTCTACGATTACCTCCGAAGCATATTCAAATGCTTTCTTTAAAGCAGCGTCATAGTCAGCAGCATCTTTAACTAAAGACACCCCTAAAGAGTCGGCGGCAGTTGCGGGTTTGATGACTGCTGGAGGTTTAATTGTCGGAACGTCTCCTTGGCGGAGTAGTTCTCCAAAAGGCACTTTCACCCCTGCTGCTGCGACAATTGCTTTGGTTATGGCTTTGTGGTTCGCTATTGCCATGACATCCGGAGTATTGCCTATGTAAGGAATTTTAAGCAGGTCAAATAATGCGCGGTAGTGAGTCATTCCAGGGATACACATCATTTGTGGCAACACAAGGTCAATGTTTTGCGCTGTTATAAACTGTATAGCCTCTAATAGAGACATCGGTTTGGCGACAGCAATATCTTCCTGACTGAGGGAGGAAGGAAATCGCCACTGGCTATCAGGTGTGATGTATGCAATCAGAAAGTCATAAAGCGATGGATTTGCCGTAGCTAGCAGACAGCTTTCGGCGTAATCGCGTGACAAATTACAGTAAAAATCATTGTATGCAGACCCAACTAAATGAAGGATACGAAGTACTGGCATAATTCATCTTCCTATATACACTCTTACCGTTTACTTTCTTGCATACACGGTACTCCACCTGTATTCACTCTAGATGGCAAGCAAACTCAGTCGCCACCTCTCTGTACGAGTTTTCCGATGTTGAAATCAATTCTCACCCAACCTTTTAATTTTCGCAAATTGTCGAGTAATAGTAAGGGAATATAGCAGTGATGTACCATTAAAAATGGTAGAGGGTCGTTAACATCAAAGATTGCATCCTTTCCCCGCCAAATGCTTTTAAACCACGTTTGCAACTGCTTTAATGATCTAATTTCATTAAGTCTCCAAACCTCGTGATAAAGCCAATAAGTAGGCTTACTATCAGGAAGGGGTTGCAGAGGTAATGCAAAATTTCGCGTCTCTGCATTAAGATAGGCATCTGCTAAATCTGGATGATTGTAAAACATTGTAATTGCAGAGTGTGTGCGAGGGTTGCATTCGATCGCATAAACTGTCCCATCTTCCGCCTGCATGAAGTCAAAAGAAATTTGCCCAGTAAGTTTTAGTTCTTTGACAAAATGACTCACCCATTGCAAAACTTCTGGCTTATCAACGTTTTCATAGTTGACTTGAAAAGCAGATGATTCGCAGCCGCAGTGTACCGTTAATTCACCATTTCTTACTGTGCTATGAGTACAGTATTCTTTTCCGGAAATAAACTCTTGCAATATCCAAGGGTTGTCTTTACTAATTGGCAGACTCTTAACATGAACTGCCATTTTTTCGAGAGACTCCATTGGTAGCTTAGTCATGTCTAAGCGAAACACTGAGTCATAGACAATACTTTTGAGAATATACTTATTCTTCTCGTTGGCAAAGTCGAATTTAAGGACTTGTTCTGGCTCTGTAATTAAAAATGTTTTTGGGACTGGTAAACCGAACGATCGCGCAAGTTCGGCGAAAGTGAACTTGTTATCCAGCATCTTCATCGTATCGGCATCGAAGTGGAAAATCTCGCAACACCCTGATAACACTGGCTGGCGCTGGGAGTCAAAATAGCTTCCAGCGAAAATGCCTACTGGAATAAAAATGTCGATGTTTTCTTGTTTGGCGATCGCACGTACTGCTATCGTATAGTTTTCTAAGTCTTTCCCAGGGTCGGGAACTGTGTAAAAGCGATCGACAGCATTGGAAAATCGATAACCACTAAACCAATATTTGTCACTGTCAAATAAAATAACTCGATGTCCAGCAGCGTGAAACGATCGCGCTAGTTGAAGGGTTTTGGTCATTTTACCGCCACCAATCAAGATATTTTTGGGATTTTCGTTTAAAACCACTTCCTTCTTCAACGGTCGAACCAAAAAATTCCACAGCAGAGAGGCTAACACTATAGTGAGGTTAATCGGAAATGCGATCGCTAGTAATAAAAGAGTGCCAAGGTTTTGGAAAATTGCAAAAATACGTCCCTTGATGGGTTGCAATTGTGTCATAACAATCTCATGAAAAGTAACATTACGCCTGGAAATTACTTTCCAGGCTAATTGTGAAAGTTTGCTATAATTTCTACTCTATAAGTTCGCCAATATTAAAATCTATTCTTATCCACCCTTTGAGCCTTCGTAGATTGCCGAGAATAAGTAAGGGAATTTGCCAGTGGTGTACCATCAAAAACGGCAGAGGATCGTGTACTTCAAAAATGGCATCTTTTCCTCGCAAAATGTTTTTCACCCACGTTTGCAGTTGCTTTAAGGATCTAATCTCATTAAGCCTCCATAGTTCGTGGTATAGCCAATAGGTTGGCTTACTATCAGGAAGCGGTTGCAAAGTTTCTGCCAGAGGTTCTTTACCGAGATAGGCATCTGCTACTCCTGGATGGTTGTAAAACATGGTAATGGCGGAGTGCGTGCGGGGGTTACACTCGATTGCGTAAACAGTTCCGTCTTCTGCTTGAATAAAGTCAAAGGAAAGTTGTCCAGTACGTCCTAGTTCTTTGGCAAAATGACTCGCCCATTGCATAATTTCCGGCTTGTAAGCGTTTTCGTAGTTAACTTGAAAGGCAGATGATTCACAGCAACAATACATTCTTGTCTCTCCATCTCGCACGGTACTGTGAGTGCAGTATTCCTTTCCAGGGATGAATTCCTGCATAATCCAGGGATTCTCCTCGCTGATAGGTAGACTCTTAACAAATGCTGCTGTTTCTGATGATGTATCACAAGGTAGCTTGGTCAAATCTAGGCGACGTACTTGGTCGTAGGGGATACTTTTAAGAATGTACTTGCGCTTCTCTTGAGAAAAGTCAAAGTCGATGACTTGTTGGGGGTCGGTAATTTTAAAGGATTTAGGGACTGATAAACCGAGCGATCGCGCAAATTCTGCAAAGGCGAACTTGTCATCTAACATCCTCGTTATATCCGCATCGAAGTGGAAATCCTCACAATAGCCTGATAACACTGGTTTGTCATTAGAATCAAAGTAAATGACCGAGAAAATGGCTACCGGGATAAACAGGTCAATGTTTTCTTGTTTGGCGATCGCGCGTAAAGCTTTAACGTATCCTTCTAAGTCTTTCTGCGGATCGGGGACGGTGTAAAAGCCAGCGACAGCGTTAGAAAATTGATTACCACTTAACCAGTATTTATCTGTATCAACTATAATTGCTCGATGCCCAGCAGCATGAAACGATCGCGCTAGTTGGAGTGTTTTGGTCATCCTAGCGCCAACGATCATTATATTTTTGGGATTCTCTGCTAAAACTACTTGCTTGCTAAATGGTCGGCTGAAAAAATTCCATAGCAACGATACTAAGACGACGATGCAGTTAATCGGAAATGCAATTGCCAGTAATGCAAGGGTGCCTAAGTTTTGGAACGCTGCAAAAATACGCGCCATTAGCTCTAAAAAGTTTGTATTCAAAATGAAAAACAATTCTTATTGGGGTTTGTGGCAGCGAATATGTTAGCAGATGTCGCAAATAGCTTATCTGTTTCTCAAATCCACTGCCTAATTACCCCAGTTTCAGTAGTCCTAAACCCGCCTGATGATAGTCAAACCATCTCGCAAGGGTAGCAAAACTTGTTCAACTCTTGGATCGTCTGCAACAAGCCGGTTAAATTGCGCGATCGCTTCCCCATTCGGAGTTTGTTGGTCTGGTGGCAAGTATACCTGTCCCTGAAGCAAGGTATTATCCACGCAGATAAACCCGTTTTGTGCCAGCAAATTGTTATCTAGCAGCAGCTTGAAGTAGTCCACATATTCCTTCTTATCGGCATCAATAAACACCAAATCGAAGGACTCTCCCGCCGAAGATAATTTGCGAAGCGTCTCCAACGCCGGAGCAACTTCTATAGAAATTTTGCTCCCGTGCGGCGATTCTTGAAAGCAGGATGCAGCGAAATTAGCTACATATTCATCCACCTCACAAGCAATTACTCGCCCATCTTCTGGTAATGCTTCTGCCATTGCCAGTGCAGAGTATCCCGTAAACATCCCAATTTCCAAGATGTTTTTTGCCCCACTCATGTAGACAAACATCTTCAGGGTTTGCCCTTCCAGGTGTCCGGAGAGCATCTCTTGTTCTAACTGACGCACAGTTGCCTTATCGGAAAACCTCTTGCTCCAAGGTTCTTCCTTGGTCTTTTTAGCTAACGCTGCCAAGGCTGGAGATTCGTGGGTGCTGACCTCTTCTAGGTAGGGATCTATACCTGCTGCCAGTTGATACGCCTGCTTGAGAGCATCTGCAATTTCGCTCCGAACAGTGGCGTCTTGGGTCATTTTGAGGATGTTTTCCAGCTTTTCCACCAAAATCCCCAAGGGAGTTACGGGTCTTGCCTGGTCTCTGACCAGAGTCTCGCTCATACTCCACTCCCAACTAATTCAGGTAGTTCGCTTTCGACTTGCTCGCTTTCCACGTAAGCGTCAATGCCAGCACCGCCACGAGGATAGGTGGCACACAGACCCTTGTGTTCCACAAGTGCTTCTTCCAGTTCTTCTCGCGTCAGATCGTTGGCGAAGAAGCAACTGCCGATGGGGCGGGGCATGGCGGCGCGTTGTTTGCCGTCCCGCGTCTTGGTAATGGACTCTGTTGCACGCCACAGCAGATCTATGTCGAGGAGGGGATGGTCAAGTGATAAACCCAGGCGACTCATTAATCCCAGGATGCGATCGCGTTCTTGGGTCGTAATATATCCCCGTTTTTGGGCAATTGTCGCTGAGAATGCCATGTCAATATTCACCGCATGACCGTGGTACAACAGTACGCGGGGTGCAAGTTCCAGCGTGGGACTCCAAGTATGACCATAAGCAATAATGCGGTCTAGTTCCAACTCGTGCAGGTTGGGTACTTCCAACTCCAGCATCCGTTTAATCGCCTTATAGTTAAGCTGATGACCTATTTCTTGAATTTCTGGAGTTGCGTCCACGTAGCCAAAATGGGTATGCAGCAGTTGTTCGCCATACTTCTCCAACAACTCAAAAACTTCCCCTTCGGAAACAACCGCAATTTTCACTAATTCCGCCATTCCGTTGCGGACTTGAGCTGTTGGCAAGGTTCCCAGAAACGAAAAATCAAGGATAACTTTTTGGGAAGCGTGATAAGCACCCAGACGATTTTTTAGTTTCTTGTGGTTGACTGCTACTTTGATCGCTACGCTGGCATCAATTAAGCCGATTAAAGTGGTAGGAATGCGAATGTAATTACTGCTACGACGGTAGGTAGAACAAGCAAACCCCGCGACATCAGTAACTAAGCCACCTCCAACTACCAAGACTGGTTCTTTACGAACTAATCCAAATTCCGCAAAAGCATCAACAATTTTCTCTACCGTCTTCAGATTTTTTTCGAGTTCGGGAATAGAGATAGCAAATAAGGTGAGGTCGATGTTGTAATGCTGGAAATAAGACTGGATTTTATCACCGTACAAGCGATTCACATTGGCATCAACAACTGCAAGGCAGCGTCCAAATTTCTTATAACTGTCGGCAATTCCTGAATTCTGGATATCGAAAACACCATTCACATAGACGAGACTGTATTCAATTTTTTCGTAGCTTTCAACGTGAAATGCGTTTTCGGTAGCTTCTAGTTTTGTTCGGACAATACTCATGAGGGTAGGTTTCTAGAAATGTTTAAATTGGCAGCCTAAAATTGGCCAGAAAAAGCCTTGAACAGATTTATGATTGGCATAAATTTTGGTTAAACTTATGAGTTCAACAGTTTTATGCCCGACGAGTAGGGAACAACACAATATTATCAGCCGTACTATCGCAAGCTTGTATAAAATACTTGCCAGTCAATTAAGTATGACTTCAGTAATATAACAAAATTTTTGCAAATTTCCTCACTGCCCTAAAAAAAATATCAACTAATAGAAATTATTAATCTAAAACCTTAATCAATAAAACTTTACTATTCTATTTATTCCTAAAGGCACAGGCTAATTTTGTAGGTATTTAGTTATGGTCTGCTATAAAAATAGAATTTTTATAGCAGACCATTATTAACTTATAATAGCCTCAAGCCTTTGAGAGGTAGGGCTTCCGCTTTTCTAAGTTAGTACTGCCTAGGGGACTAAAAAATGCTGATAGATGAACCGTGAGCGTTGTTTGCAGATTCTCAAACTAGCCTAAAAAATCTTAACTCCACCTTTAGATAGATGCAGGATTCAGCTTGAAAGGGCGACAAAAAGATATATCTTTGATTAGCTTGATAAGTGCGGAGCAGTATACTAAACCAAATTTTTACTTTTTAATGAAAAGTCTAACAGCTCTGCTAATAATTGTTTGTTAGTAGACTTGACCACTTGTATAGCTCCAAACCTAGAAAAAATAAAATGTTTGCAAAAAAAACATCGAATAAAAAAATGTTATCAGAGACAAAATAAGAATATATACCTAAAATTATAAATAGTATCTTTCTTTGAAAGTAATCAGTTATATTAAAAATTCATCGTAAATCCGCTGTAAAAGGAGCGAACGCTCTAGGCATCCGAACAGCATTTAGGATGAATACATAGAAGAAATTAAAAATTAATAGTATATTTATCCTCTCCTACAACGCCGCGCAGCAGAGTATTCAACTCGCGCCGCAAGTCAAAACTTATTGCAAAGGGGACAGTTAATGTCGCAAAAGCTTGATTTTACCTTGATGCAGCCTAACGGTACTTAAACAATTTGCTGTCTTTATAAGGCTCCGAAACGCGATTACTATTAGTGCGGTGCTTATGGGAGCTAAATAATCTCGTTCGTTGTCCGGTCGGGCTTGCTTAATCAGCGGTTTGGGTTCTCATAGCAACTCCACCTAAAACAGTATTTGGTTGGGCGAATCCAGCAATAGTGAAACGCTAATGAATCCGTTAGTCACCGGCCCAGACTCCACCGAAAAGAGTCCAATTAGGCGGAGTCTAAGCCACTCATTCTGGCATACTTAATGCAGTAGTTGAGTAATGCAGTAACATGATCGTCATCTCTTTCGTCAATGAGAAAGGGGGCAGCACGAAATCCACGTCTGCTCTGCATTTCGCCTACTGGCTAGCTACCAAAAAAAAGAAAAAAATACAGGTGGTTGACGGCGACCCACAGCGCTCCCTCTCCAGATGGTTCGCCTCTATGGAAAGTCCAATCCCTGTGCCTGCCCTAATAAGTCCTGACGATCTACTTGAACAAATTCTAGTTTTGGCTGAATCCGTTGATTTCCTGGTAGTTGATGGAGCAGGCAGTCTAGCTGAATCGACCAGAGCGATTCTATTTCGCACTGACTTGGCTGTAATCCCCTGCCAACCCAGTAAGTTAGACCTGGATGCCGCAGCCGACACTGTGAGGTTGATTAAACAAGCTCAGTCAGTTCGTGGCGGATTACCAAAGGCAGCAGTATTTCTCAGTCGCGCTCAGAAAAATACTCGATTGAAAACTGAGGCGGTCTCTCTACTTGAAAAGATCCCGGATTTAATATCCCTGAAAACAATCATCCACCAACGGCAATCAACCGCCGATGCCTTTGGTCAATCAGCGACTGTGTGGGACTTACCTGTCCCCGGAGCGGTCGCAGCAACCGGAGAATTTGAGCAACTATTCAAAGAAATTCTAAGGCTGGTGCCATGACCAAAAAACGCTTGCCTCTAAACAATGACGATAACCTCGCTAAGCAATTTGTTTACGGAGAACCAATCACTCCCCCACTTAAACCAAATAAACCTCAAGAAGTTGAACCTCCACCCAAGGAAGCTACAATCAGGCTCACGGTAGACCTAGCCGAATCCATGCACAGAAAGTTATCAATTCTGGCAGCGCGAACTGGGAAGAAGAAAGCCGAAATCGTCAGAATGCTTTTACATGAAGCACTGCAAGATGTAGAAGATTAATAAGTGTATTACTGCATTACTGCATTACTGCGATACTGTTTAGACTTGTCCTGATTGGGAAACAGAAATTCTTAGCCCCTAGCGATCGCCCTCAGTTTTGGCAGAAACTGAGTAATCCAACTACAAGACTATGTCGAAGATCCCAGAGTGCGATCGCGCTTTAGCTCAATTTCGCAATCCTTTTATAGTGTGTGCCGTGCATCCCACGGGAGCAGATAGCGATCGCTGTCTCGACTTCCGGCTCTCCTGACGGTGAAGCTAGAATTCGGAGCGCCGAATTCTAGAGAGCGATCGCTGTCTTGATCTCCAAATCCTTGCTGAATCGGAGGAACTGTGGACACCAGAGGGAATGAGGTTTGTTAAGGGCGGAAATATAGCCCTCTGTGTCATTAGAGGCAAAGTAGTGCCTAAATTTCCACCTCATGTGCCTTGTGGCATTTTTCCCTTCAACTGATTGACACGCTGCTTGACTGACAACAGAACTACACCGCTTTGCCCCAATGCCCGACCAGAATGGGCTGATAGTAAAGTATTCGGAGTAGTCACTGGGACGGGGACGGTGAAAGAACCCCATGTCACTTATCTCAACGAGCGGCAGCCTGTCACTGATGAACTCATGGCTCTGTGTGAAGCAGTTACACCAACTGAAGTTTTTCGGATTGCAGCACCCTGTGCAAGCAAGGGTTGTCAGAATTTTGATGGCACAGATTGCCGTCTCGCAAAGCGAATTGTACAGCACCTGCCTGGGGGAGCAGAGGAACTGCCGCCGTGTTCAATACGCCAAGACTGCCGCTGGTGGCAGCAAGAAGGCAAGGCAGCGTGTATGCGCTGTCCGCAAGTTGTCACAGATAAGGGGTTTGAGTGATAACTACAACCCGTCTGAACAAATACATCAAGTGGGAACACCTACTGTTGGTTAAACGATTGGCTTGCCACTATCCTGGCGTACCATCCGCCTTTCCCAGACAAATGTAGAGAGAATCGGTGGATATTAATATCCACCGATTCTCTCTACATTTTTTCTTGATATTGCTAACTTTAAAGCGGTCTCATAGGATGAAATAATATCTAAGATTTTTGGAGAAATAATTGATTTAATTATTACCAAAAAAGCGAACATAGATACTTGAATTACTTGATTAAATTGAGAAATATCAAGGTAGGGACTGAGCTATCCATAGCTTAATCTTGCCCACAGTCACCATTTAAGAGGAAAATCTGAATGAAACACAACCAAAGAAAGTCCCACCGTCAAATTGAAATTGCTGACTTGGTTGCACAACGGAATCAAGTTCTAGATTCAGAAGAGCCTTTGTCATCCTTGTCTCATGAGCAAGCGAAAAGGGTAGGTGGCGGAAGCGTGGCTGTTCTATTGCAGATCGTGGCAGGGGGGTATGCTCCTGCTCAGATAGATATTCGTTGAGGTCGTTGAATGAGGTCTTAAAGACCTTGTACAGAGTCGGTAGATTTAATTCTGCCGGTTTATCCCACCTTCTTTCTTGGTATCAATACCTTCATGACTTATGACATTTTTGTTGAATTCTCATAACGTTTTTGATTATTTAGTTGATCGGGGTTTCTGCACTCATTCAGAGCAAGCTCTTAGCAAGGTTGAACCGATAGCTGCCAAAAACTTTAATTTGCTGGTGAGTTTATCAAACGGTCGGAAACTGCTGGTTAAGCAAGAACGGCACAATCAAGAGGGTAAGGCAGCAGCCGAGTTTTTGAACGAATGGCGAATTCAAGAGTTTTTACAGCAACTTTCCGAACTGGGTCAAATTCAATCCTGGATACCAGTGGTGCTACATTTTGACGCTGAGCATTCCATTATTATTTTTAGCTACCTGGATGAGTATCGGGATTTAGCGGATTTTTACGGGAAGGAGAATGTTTTTCCGACTAAAGTTACACATGCGATTGCTACCATCCTCGCCACCGTCCATCGCGATACATTCAACCGCCAAAACTATCAGGATTTTTTCTCTTCAAAATCTGAACATACAACCCCTGACCATATGCCTAACTTGATTCGGAGTTTGGAACGGATTGGACCGGAAATTTTTGGTCAAGTGCCCACAGATGGGCTAAAATTCTTTGCGCTCTATCAACGGTACGATAGCTTAGGGCAGGCAATAAGAGAACTTACTGATACTTGCAAACCCTGTTGCCTGACGCACAATGACCTGAAGTTGAATAATATCCTCCTGCACAAAGACTGGGAGCAAGCGGGTGACAGCATTGTACGGCTAATTGATTGGGAACGCTCCACATGGGGAGATCCTGCCTTTGATTTTGGAACACTCATTGCTAGCTACCTGCAACTCTGGCTAGGTAGCTTGGTTATGAGTCAGTCTCTCACGATCGAAGAATCTCTGCGCCTAGCCGCGATACCTCTCGAACAGCTTCAGCCTTCCATTGCTGCTCTGACTAGCACTTATCTCGATACCTTCCCGGAAATCTTAGAACATCGTCCTGATTTCTTGCGGCGAGTGGTGCAATTCGCTGGTTTTGCCTTGATTCAACAGATTCAGGCGATGATTCAGTATCAAAAATCTTTTGGCAATACGGGAATTGCTATGCTTCAGGTTGCCAAAACCTTGTTATGCCGTCCAGAACAATCCATGCCAACGATTTTTGGTGCTGCGGCTGTCCAATTAACTCAGCTTCATGCTGCTGCTGTTTAAGATATTTAGTTACAACCAAACGATATGCAATTACTTGATTCTCGTGAAACTCAGCTGACTGCTGGGGCAACTGGGCGATTACTAGATGTTCTAGATGACATTGTTAATAAAGTCGAGATTCAGTCAAATTTCTCGATTCATCATCCAGACTACAAACCCTGGGAATTGTCTGCTGAAGTGGTTGCCCGTTTTCAGAAAATGCCTGAACAGATACAGGGAAAGTATCTGAGTTTGCAGTTGCGGAGTTTTCTCTACGGTATCTATTACAACGGTTCGATGCGAACTACCCTTGCCCTCAATGGAGAGGGAAATCATTTGCCTTTGGACTTGGAGAATAATACTGTCTTGGGGGTAGATGTTGGATTTTACGATCGATTACACCAAAACAATAAGGGAGAAGGATATTTCGACCCTGGTTGGTATGTAGTGCGGGAAGAGAGTGATGGCACTCTTGCTGTTACCAAGGATGGTTTGACGTTACACATTCAGCGATCGCAACATCTCCAACCCTTTGAACAGCATACTCCTGTCGGTAACTCTGTAGCTATCCGAATGCCTCGCAATTTTGTGCAAAACGGGTTTTACATGGCAGTTGGCAATGCGGGGGCACAGAGTTATAGTCATCCAGGCTACTCTCCAGAGATTGTGCGCGTCTACTTCAGCCTGACCCCTGAAGGTGCGATCTCACTCATGAGTAGCTTGACACAGCAGCTAAATAATATCCCAATTCCCTTTACCTTTAAAATACTATATAACCCTGCCGACTATGGACGTTGTGACTCAGGAGTTCTCTATTTTGATAAGAGTAACTATAAAACTGTTCACCAAATTCTTGAGAGTGTTTATGCACAAACAAGAGGGCTTTTTCACACAGATATCCCCCTATTCACTAAGTTACTTGCACCAGGCGTTGGTCTAGCAGAAGAACCTGACCAAAAATTTGCCGCCCAAGAAAGTTTTGGGATGAATCGCTGCCAAATTATTGCTAATGGTTTACTAGAAGCTTGGCACAAAGGAGATAACTCGCCAGATAGTCGAATGAACGCTATCTTTCAGCAATTCTCCCGCTTGGGCATTGACTGGCAACATTCTTACCTCAACGCCAACTCTCAAGACATTTACACACCGTTGACCCTGTGTAAACTAACTAACCCCCCGCCTTCGGCAATAATCTTATCCAGCGAAATCAGCCCTATTGCCAATAAATTCCCAGAGTCCGATTTGGCGTTTTACCGCAAACTAGGGCGGACTGATTTAACTGTTAGTTGTCTTGGATTAGGGGGCGGTGGCAGCATTTCTAGTGCGGATACCCTCTACGCTTTCGAGCAGGGTATTAACTACTTTTTCTATTCTAGTGATTTGCACCACTATATCTATAGTTCTATCTCTGATGCCCTGCGTAAATTATGTGGGCGAAAATCATCGGTGCGCGAGAAAGTGGTGTTGGCAACAGTGACTTATATCAAGAGTCCTGAGATGGCACTTGCTGCTTTATTAGATCAGTTTATGGAACTAGGGATTGACTACATTGATGTATTGTTTTGGGGCTGGATTGGTGCCAATGATGGAGCGATTTTAGACAATTGCTTGCAGCTTTCCCCCGATTTGAGGGACTCCAATTCCGTTTATCAGCGCACCATTGAAAGAATGCTTGGCACCTCAGAGCGACTCAAAAAAATGGGAGCGGTTCGTTATATTGGTGCTTCTTTCCACGATGTAAATCTAGCAAGGAAGTGGTCTAATAGCCCACTGTTGGATGTGGTGATGGTTCGTCATAATGTTGCTCATCGGTCTGCCCAGAGTCAACTGTTCAATCATTTAGATGTCCATGACCTGCAACGACCGGGCATCATTACCTTTAAGTCTACTGGTTCTCATTCAGGAGCGCTCTGGGATGCTCCCCCCAGTCTGCCAGAGGGGTGTTGGCAACCTTCGGTGCCGGATTTTTACCGCTACTCTTTAAGCCAAAACTGTGTGGATGTCTGCTTAATGGGTTTACAACAACGGTGGGAGATTGATGCCGCGATCTCAGCTATCCAAAAGGGCAAATTAACGGCTAAAGAAATTGATTATCTAAATCTTTATGGCGATTTACACCTCCGGAAACTCCAAGTTGAAGATATACCAGATGAAAAATTACTTTGCCATATCTAATGCTTAGTGGCAGCAAAGGATTCTGTCTTTTCTTGCAAAGACAGAATCCTTTTTTAAAAAAATAGCTTTATAAATATATTTACTATATAAGTATAAACTGGCCACTGCTAATACTAAATAGGGACAAAAACGCCTTTTTTCTTTGAGTCGTCAAAACCTTATATGGAAGGTTTTGACGATGTTTATCCCCATAATCATAATGGGGATAAATAACCCGGATTGGGTATAATGCAGTGCGGCACTAGTAACCTGCTTTTAGATCCTCATCAATCTTTCGTAGTCGTATAAACAACCACAGATATTACTATAGACTGATTGATTGTCCAAGCTATAACTGAAGCAACACAAAAAGGAGTACTTCCTCCTGAAATATTATTTGCTAGTGCATCATCATGGATATCCTCTAAATAGCTTTCAGAATCAGCAAATAGTTCATATCCAGCAGGCTTTAAGTCGGAAATTGAAATATTAGACATTTTTCCGTTACTCCTTAAGTAAAATTTGTGAATCAATTTGGTTGATTTGGAATCAGACTTTTTTTGTCTCTCTCTATTTACATTATTGCCTGAATCTTCCTATGTTTGCTAGGTTTAAAACAAGCTAAAACTGCATCTAACTAACACAATTATTTCTCCCTTTTTAAAGAAAAATTGTCTCCGTTTGGTAAGATTCAGCTAAAATAAAGTTAATTCGTTCTAACCAGGAAATCACTGAAAATATAAATAATATATTTATGTCTTTTTGATTTGCCGATGCCACTAAGGTAAGGATTCAGGTCAGCCAAAATGCACTGATTTTTAGACTTTGTAGATAAAGATCAATGCTTAGAGGTTCGTAACAGGGAGAAAAGGGGAAGCAGATCTTGATTGTGGGTAGCCACCACTAAAGTTTGCTGAAAAAATGCCATAACAGAGCGAGCCTGTAACTGTAACCTCACCTAAAATTCGGGCTTTAGTACTTCATTACATACCAGTCTCGATCAGATCGCTTTTCACTTTTGTCAATTCTCTGCTATTTTCTCCCCTCTTGCCTGCTAGCTGTCGCTCTCCTCCCTGAATTCTTACCCTAACTAAAAGCCCTATAACTTATCATCAAAGTTTATAATAGTATTAATTTCTATAACTTTTATATTTAACCATTCATTAAATAAATTAAAAATGATTTGATAACGCATCTTTTCATCTAATTCAGGCTGAATAATTTCCTCAACCCAAATCAAGTGTACTCCCTTACTAGTCACAATAGGCTTAAGTATCTGCGGTGGTTTAGCCACAAAGACAGCAGCAGAAATTTCAGGCTTCATCTCCTTACGTTGCACCATCCCTCGATATCCTCCTTTTCGTCGCAACTCCACATCCTGAATGTATTGCTGAGCAACATCATGAAAACTCATCTCCTTTTCAGCGATTGCATAGAATAACTCCATCGCTAAATCTTCATCATCCAGCACCACCTCGTAAATCACTGCACTGGCATAATCTAACTGATACTCATAAAAGTAAGGTTCAACCTTATCTGCAAATGAATGGACAGATAGCTTATTATAAATGACAGCGTAATAAACAATCTCTTCAAAATCATCTAAAGATAAACCTTGTTTTTCCAACCACGTCCAAGTTTCATCAGCGCTTAAAAGTTTATTGATTAATCGAAATTTATTGGCAGTTTCTTGAAGCTCCTCCGTATCTACTGTTATGCCAGCTTCAGTAGCCGCAGCCGTAATAATCTTACGCTTAACAATCTGCTCAACTAGTTCAGTAATTTTACGGGATAGCTTCACCTGCTGTAAAATATCTTCGTTGGTAATCGTAATTACTTGGGACATGATATTCCTCCTATTCAGCCAAAAAATCAATTGTTAAACAAGCGGCTCTAATGCAGATAAAATTTCCCTAACTATAGTTCTAAACCTCCCTTTTGCAACTTCTTAAACGGGTCAAGAATGAAGTCAATAATGCGACGCTGCCGAACAATCACCTCAGCCGTTGCTGTCTGTCCAGGGACTAAAGCGGTACAACCACTGGAGGTTTGGATACAAGTCTGTTTCAGCTCGATTTCTAGGTCAAACATAGCGATCGCACCCTGAGCTGTTTCCGTCACCTTAGAAGTGGGTGAAATCTGGCTCACCTTTCCTTCTACTACCCCGTAGTCTTGGAACGGATAAGCATCAAACTTCATCTTGACAGCCATCCCCTCACGGAGAGTCCCACTTTCAGAAGTAGCCATCTGTGCCCGAAGTATAAGGGAAGCACTCTTTGGTGCAATCTCAGCTATTAACGTACTCGGTTGTACTACAGCGCCAGTCCGTTGGATAGGCAACTGAAAAATCGTGCCACTTACTGGGGCACGTAACACTCGTTGCCCTAACTGAAATACCCAAGATTGAATCTGACTTTTGCTCCCTTGAATTTCTGCTTTAAGGGCGGTAATTTGTGTTTGCAGTTCCTTGAGCTGTTCTTCACTTTTAAGCACAGCTATTTCCCCGGAATGAATCAAGCTCTGATAGCTTTTTTGCTGCTCTTGTAGACGAAGTTTGGCTTGCTCGATATCGGACTGAGCTTGATGAATAATCTTCTGATAGCTGCTTTGTTGCTCTTCCTTCCTCAGCTTGGCTTGCTTGACATCCGACTGAGCTTGCTCCTGCAACCCTTGTCTTTCTTGAGCCAAATCTTCCTGTTCAACAACCTTAATTTCTGCAACAACATCCTGCTCCCGAAGTTGGCGATAGCGTTGGACTTCTCTTTGTGCCTTAGTCAAACGAATGTCTGCTAAATTTGAGGCAGTCTGGCTATACTCAAGGTTTTGCCGTGCCTGATCAACTTGAGCAAGTTTTTCCTCTTTTTGTAAGTTGTAGGTATTCCTGAGAGAGTCCAGGTTCTGCCGCGCCTGCTCGACTTGAGCCTGTTTTTCCAATTCTTGAGCCTGGTTCTGTTGCTGTTGGGCACGGACTCCCAGGAGCAATTGGTTTTTCATCAACTCCAACTGCGCTAGCCGATTTTGTTGACCTTCCAATTTCGTCTGAGCTTGCTGGAGTTCGCTCTTAATTTCCTCTGATTCGAGTTCCAGTAAAGGCTGTTTGTCCTTTACCAATTGACCTTCCTTGACTAAAACCTGAGCGACTGTCCCAGCGACTGGTGCATCGACTTTGAAAACTTTACCCTGAGGCTCAAGTCGCCCTCTGGCACTACCTGTCTCATCAACCTTGGATAGCATTGCCCAAGGTAGCACAATACCAGCAAATATTACTAAGAAATACAGCAACCCCCGCGTCCAAACTCGCGGTAAGGTATCAATCAATTCCTTGGTCAAAGAAGACCAATCATCACTAAGAGATTCAGATGAGTTTGTCTGAGTCGGCAGTACTGTTTTATTAGAGTTGTTAGAGGTCAGAAGCTCTTCAGACTGTTCTTTATCAGTACGATAGTGACCATTCTGACTCCCCGGATCTTGTGTAGATATGTTTGGCATAGGTTATTGCTGATCGTGAGCTTGTTCATTGCTAATTGCTTTTCTTCCATTAGCTATTAGCATTTGATTCAACCTGTTATGGTAAGTTGTTGCTGGTTGAGGTAGAAGTAGTGGCCCCGTTTTGCCATTAATTCATCATGGGTTCCACTTTCTATCAAGATGCCTTTGTCTAGCACCAGAATTCTGTCAGCATTACGTACAGTTGAGAGGCGATGAGCAATTACCAGCGTTGTCCTGTCAGTGAGAATAGTGTTGAGGTTTGTTTGAATAATCCGTTCAGATTCAGCGTCAAGACTGCTGGTGGCTTCATCTAAAATCAACAGTCGGGGATTTCCTAATAAAGCGCGGGCAATAGCAAGGCGCTGTCGTTGTCCACCAGACAGCATTCCTCCCCCTTCACCGATTTGCGTTTCATAGCCCATCGGCAGTTCCTTAATAAACTGATGCGCTCCTGCCTGTTTAGCTGCCTCAATCACGTCTTCCAGGGTGGCTTCTGGATGACCTACAGTAATGTTCTCGCGAACCGTACCGCCAAACAGAAACGTATCCTGGTCAACTACGCCAATTTGTTGCCTAAGCGATCGCAGCGATAAACTGGTGACATCGTAGCCATCGATGAGAATTTTCCCTTCAGTGGGAGGATAGAGTCCCAAAACCAGCTTGGAAATTGTCGTCTTTCCAGAACCACTACGCCCAACAAGCGCTACCATGTGCCCTGGCTGCACTTCAAAACTGACATTTTCCAGCGTATTGACATCGCTTTCTGGGTGGTATCGAAACGTGACTTGCTCGAAACGAATGTGTCCGCGAATCGGTGGTAGGAATTGACGAGACTGGTGTTGTAAATCTTCCTCTGGTTCAGCGTCAATCACATCATTAATTCGCTCAACGGCAATAATCACTTCCTGCAAGTCATTCCACAACATAATTAGCCGCTGGAAGGGACGAATGACAGTGCCCAGCAACATATTAAAAGCGACTAATTGCCCAATCGTGAGTTCATTTTGAATCACCAGCCACGCTCCAAACCACAGTAATGCTGTAGTTACTACCGTTTCAATCGTTAAGCTAAAAGTCTGGAGCGTATTGCCAATCACCTGCCCGGAAAAGGACTTTTTAACCGACTTGCCAAACAGATCCTCCCAATGCCACCGTACCGTCTGCTCAACCGCCATAGATTTGACTGTCCGGATGCCAGTTAGGGATTGGATTAAGTACCCAGTTTCTTCGGTATAAGCACTAAAAATCTCACGCGAAACACGCTGCAAAAAAGGTGTAGCAATTAACGCCAGTAATACAAAAGGTGGCACAATCACCAACGTCAGCAGTGCCATTTTCCAGCTATACCAGAACATCAATCCTACGTAGATGAATACTGTCAGTAAGTCAAGAACAATTGACAGTGCTTCACCCGTGAGAAATCGCTGAATCTTACGATTTTCTTGGATGCGGGAAATGATATCTCCCACATAACGGGACTCGAAGAAGCTCAAGGGGAGCCGGAAGGTATGGCTAATAAAACCGACAATCAGCGCTAGATCGACTCGGTTAGCTGTGTGATCCAGAAGGTACTGCCGCAGTCCAGTTAGGGCGACTCGGAACAAACCAAAGATGAGTAACCCTAACCCTACGGCTGTTAAAGTCAGATTGCTGCGCTGTACTACCACACGATCCAACAGCAACTGAGTAAACAGCGGCGTAATCAGTCCAAAGATTTGGATCAGAATAGAAGCAATCAACACTTCCAGCAAGACGACCTGGTGGGGTTTCACCAGTTCAAAGAATTGCCAGAAGGGGGTGCTAGCCTCCTTAGCATCCTTGAGCAGGGCTGTGGGCTGAAGTAACAACGTATAGCCAGTCCAACCCGCTTTAAATTGTGCATGAGTCAGGGTACGCTGACCGATGGCAGGGTCGGCAACGATAACGAGATCGCGTGTTACCTCATAGACTACGATGTAGTGCTTCCCTTCCCAATGGATAATAGCAGGTAGGCTTTGTTCTGCAAGTTTGTTAAGGCTTGCTTTCACGGGACGGGTTGTAAACCCAATGCTTTCTGCTGCTGCTGCTAGTCCTCGCAGGGATGCACCATTGCGGTCAACATTGGCAATGTCCCGCAGCCGATTGACACTAAAACGCTTACCCCAGTAGCGACCAACCATCACTAAGCAAGCTGCACCGCAGTCAGATGCACTTTGCTGGGCAAAGAACGGATAGCGCCGGGTCACTCGCCGCCACAACTGACCCACTTTTACTGTTGGGTTGGGGAAGTAAGCCCTACTAATTTTTGACTGGGGTTTTCGCTCAACAGGGAGTTGAGAAAATACAACAGCCTCAGACTTACTGGCAAATGCTGTAACTCTTTGGTTTTCAGTAGATTGGGTAGCGTTTGCACCCGTCAGCAGTGAATCTCGGATTACTGCACAGGTGTGAAGATGCTCTCCTATGGAGGGATACTTGCGGATTAGCGATCGCAAAACATCACCAGGAATATAGCAAAGCCTCAACTTTACTGAAGCTCTAGCAGCATAAGGCTGAAATTGCTCCTCTGGAAACAGAGTTAGTTCACCAAATGAAGCCCCTGCCCCTACTGAAGCGATTAAATTATCAGTACTATCGAGCAGTCTGACTTTACCCGCCAGAATTATATAAATTCCCACCGTCGCGTCTGCTGTCTGCCAAAACCGTTTGCCTGCCGTTGGCTCTAGAATTTCAATGTGCTTGAAGCAGTTTGAGAGTTCCGGTTCTGAAAGAGTTTGTCCCAAGGTTTGGGCGAGCTGTTGACCTAGCTGTTGCTTTGAAAAGGCTGATGAATTCTGAACCATGACTTGCTGGAAGCTTAACGGCAGAACTAGTTGCTGGTCTTGATGAAATTGAGTGACCACGGGAGTTCGGACTCGGAGGAAAATTGCAGGTCACCAATTGTGATGCGCGAACCTTTAGTGCTATCCAAATCTGTTATTTCTGGTGTTGAATCGGATTTGGGTCGAGTGGAAAGCCCCATCTTTTTAAGCAAAAGGTTAACGTTGCGATCGCTAACCGAAATCCCCAGTTCTTTCGCCAGATGCTTACTTAACCATTGCCCTGTCCAACGCCCAAATGGATATCCATAATCACGAGGGCTATGGTTCACCAGTTCTTTCAACCGCTCTAAATACTGGTCATTCACTGCCTTAGGGCGACCAATCGGACAATCCTGCCATTGGTGTGCCATTCCAGCATGGGCTACGTGCATCCAATGCCGTGCGGTTGCTGGAGAACACCCCAAGGTTTGACAAATTTCGGCTTGAGATTTCCCTTCATCTGCCAGTAACATGATGTTGATACGCTGGCGGTACGACTCAGGTAAATCCTCTTGCAGACTTTTTTGCAGCAATTTGCGCTGAAACGGGGTTAAACATTTACCTAAAGGGGTGTCTGGGTTGTTGATGTCAAATTTCCCTTGGTAGTGTGACATATTAAACTGATTGCTAATACAAAACTGTCTGTAGTTGATTAAAGTTATTCCTTGCCGCTTCTCTATTCATCACTCCAAAACCCAAGTTTTATGCAATGAGAGCAATTTTTTTCGGGGGAGATGGAGCAGACAAAGCGGCAAGTGGCTCACTGTCTAATTTCTCTGAACCTGTCATTTATCGACTGAAGGTGGTGCTGCTGGGCATTAGTCAGATGATTTGGCATCGTCTCCAAGTAATCGGCGATAGTATACTCGAAGATTTGCAGTAACTAGTTGTTTTATTAAGTAGTTGACGGCGATGTCTCCTCTTTTTTTTGAAACAATCTCTTTTATCACGTCTCACTTGGGACTTTTCCTCGCTAAATTCCCACCCAAAGTGAGATCGCGTTATTGGAGTTAATTTTCGCTTCGGCAACGCTTATTTTGAATCTCGCACAATTCTCATCACGGTATTTTTTGAAAGCCCCAGTTCTTCGGCTACTTTCCGGTAGGACAGTCTTTACCGTACTAGCTCCAACACCTTTAATTCTTTCTCTCGAACTTAAGCTGGAATGTGACCCGTTTGTCTGCAATGAGTTCAGGAGAAAAATAAACTCCACTACCTCTTTGGGTTTTCTGGGTACGTGGTTTATTAGCACCTCCTATCAATTATTCCTCATTTTGCTCGTCCAACGTTATGACGATTTCTCGCAGTGGTACAGAATTTAAGCTCAACTGTGTTGTTTCCTTAATTGGGGATTTACGAATACATCGTTTTAACTCCTTTGTGAATTTTGAATAAACAAATGTGGCTGATGCGATCACGTGTCAGGTATGACTTCATACCTTATTGGTGGCTAATGCCTCTCGCTTGCGACAACCTAATTTCTACAACCACTCATAGTTGATACTGAATTTTCCAGAGGACGGATTCCAGCGAACTGTCCAAATTCCGCCTGTCGTTCTCACCCCCCAGAATGGACTCGATCCACTACTAAGCAAAAAATCGCGAACCACCCCTCCTTGAACTGATTCTTCCTTGTGTTCGGTTAGCTCTACTCTTAGCTCTTTCAAGGGCAAAGCATCCACGGTAGACTGCGACAAACCTTTGATTGAGGGCTGACGTAACATAACTTTTACTCCTTTGCTAGTTTGCTCACTATCTCAGCAACGGGGTGAGTTCTGAACTTTTCCTGAAAGTAGGCTGTATTTATATATCCGATTGAGCAATGGAAGTTATGCATCCGATTGAGCAATGGAAGTTATGCACACATCCAGTTGACTTAATAGTGATAGGAAATGAGCAAAGGGTCTTGCATGTTCGTGCCGTTTTTGCACAATCTTGCTAGAACTTGAATAAAGTTTTAGGCGTCACTCCAGTCAGACGTTTGAAGTGGCGATTGAGGTGGCTTTGGTGGGCAAAGCCGCAGGCTTGAGCAACATGGGCAATACTCATCTCACCCCGTTGTAAGAGTTGTTTGGCTCGTTCCACCCGCTGTTGAATCACATACTGATGTGGGCTAAGACCTGTAGACTGTTTGAATAGTCGGCAGAAGTAATAGCGACTGATGCCAAGATAGTCAGCGATCGCATCAAGAGAAATTTCCTGGGCTAAATTATCCTGGATATAATCAACTGCTTTTTTTAGCTGCTGTTGCGGTAAACCTCCCTCATACTCTTGTATAGAGAATTTTTGAGTTGAGTAATTTTGCAGAAGATGCACAGCTAAGAAGGTTGCGGCTGATTCCGCATAAAGGCGGCTATCTGAACCCTTAGTTTTAAGCTGTGTCTTCAGTCCCAGCCCAATTTGATGAATCAGTGCATCTTGAGTGATCAGATGCGGTAACATCTCATATTCATCCGTATCCAGCAACTCTACAGCATTGCAAGTCAGTAATTCCGGCTCCAATTTGAGCAAAAGAACGTTCGCCTCTCTATCCCAACGGATTGCTTGGGGAGTATGCATCGGACAAAGCCCTACGCTACCCGTAAACATCAACCCTGTTTGCAGATGTCTGTTTACAGCTCGCTCCACCTGAAAACTCTGACCAAGATTAATGGTAATGACAAATTGTTTGAGAGAATACTCAAGAGTCTCCCCTGGTGGTAGGTAGTGGTGTTCCAGACTCATCGCACTCCACAATTTCCTACTGCTAGAAAGCATAGGTGGTTTGGAGAAAATTTGTGAAAAGGTATTTTCACCGCTTTCATTAATATCTAGCAAATCTTCACCTGACATTGCTCACCTCGCCGCAACCGGATATACCCGTCATTTTAGAGTATGTTTGAAACTCATATTCCATATTTTCAACTGTCACACAAGGTACGATTGAGAGCTAGCATAGGTTGTTTTGTGATTATAGCTTTCCAGGTTTATTGGGAGAAAATGTATAAGATTTAACTAAATTTTTAAACTGTAACCGTGGGCTTTCTATTTCTTAAAGAATTCAAGGAATAGAAAGAGTGCCCCACAACCGATAAATAAAAAAAGACTATCACCCAATCTCGCCAACCAAACATCTATCGCCGAGTCTTGAAGAGTCAGACGAGTTGAAGTATGTTCTAAAATATCCATTAGGTTTCCCAGGTTACATAATCTTTGCAGATATAGTATTTATCGCCTCTAGCTTTAACATTTATGCAAGAAGTCATTTTTTGTTACATTCGGTATTAATATCTTTGTTTTGTTAACCCTAAACTGGGCATTCAAAGTGAATAAACTTAGGCAAGTGGGTTTACAAGTTGAACAAACCCTGGTGTCATGTCAAAACTGTAAATAGTGTAAGCGGAGTGAGGAGGTAGGATTGAGTTTGCATAAGGAGCCAATGAGATTGATGGATAATTAAGATAAAAGATGTTGAGTCAGTCATGAGCAACTACAATTATTAATAGCCAGAGAATAATTACGACAAATTACGCAATCTTTAACGTCAGCTCAACAAAGTGATTGCATCGCTAAAAGGGATAAAAGCCAATGGGACGGAAAGCTAAACTCAAGCAAATCAGGCAATCAGCACAACCATCACCTCAATCAGAAACTAACTCTGACCCGAATGAATTTGTGGAACAGTTAGAGAAACAAGGCTACCAACTAGGACGGATTGAGCGTTGTCCCGAAGTACCCAATCGCCGAGTAAAGCCACAAATGTAGCCTGATAGCGATTTGGGTTTGGTGGAATTGAATCCCACCTAAGGCATTCATTGCTGGTGATGGTTTTAATTCCCGCTCCTAATAGGGATTTGGGTTGAATAAAGGCTAAGAAGAGAAATTGAAATGAGCGCTCCCATGAACAACTACTTGCAACAACTTCCAGATGCGGAGGTGCAATGGTGGAACGAAAACGTCAAAATTTCCGCAGAAGGTTACTTTCCCTTTGTAAATGGTGATTGCATTCTTGACAGCGGTTCAGAAGTCCTGCTCGATCAAACTAGAACCTTCGCTTGGCATTGAGAGAGGATTTTCTTCCAATCCGGAATATTTCTAAACTGGCGATTGCATTGGTTTCCGATCCGTTTCTACATCGTCATCGACGATTTTCCCGACCAGCGATCGCCTTCTTCGCAGCGGTTCAGGAATTCTTATCAAGAAAACCAGAATCCTCGGTTGGCGTTGAGAGAGGATTTTCCTCCAAGTCGTCATACATACATTTCTCAACTGGCGATCGCATTTTTGGCAGCAATCAGGAATCCGGCTCGCTCAAGCCAAAACCTTCAATTGAAGTTGAGAGAGGATCTTCTTCCAATCCGGAATCTCCAGGTTTTACCACCAGGAAGGGCGATCGCTCACTTCAGCGAGCAAGACTAAATAGGACAGTGTCGATCTTCAGCACATTAGGTCTACTAGGCGGAATTAAGCTGATGTGCCGAGAACAGCTCAAGCTGATTGGGTTTCAAGGCATCTCTTGAGCATATCAAACAGATGACAGGGGTAAGGACAGCGCTGAATAGGTTTATCAGTGAGGTTTGAACTAAAGTTTTTGGGCGGTTGGTGTTGGTTGTGAGATAAATGCCAGCCCGTTAGCAAGGAGATGGCACAGGGAAACGAGCCACTGAAGTGTGTTCAACGCCTCACGGCATCTCTCGGTATAGTGACTAAGTTGGCAACCATTTCGGAGCGCCGAAATCTCGTATTTAACCCCTTACGGCATCTCTCGGTGCAGTCACGGGTTTGGGTAGGGTCGAGGAGGAGTATTACTACTTCTCCCCTCCCATCCGAAACCGTGCTTGCGACTTTCACCGCACACGGCTACTCAATGTGTTTCCCTTGTCATGGGACTCAAACTGCCATCTGAAGCAGTCTTTTTATCGTGGCAATGCCGGTGTAATAGCTGTAGATTCTTCCACTCATCCTTACCGCCTAATGCTCTAGGAATTTTGTGGTCTATTTCCATCACATCCCATTCTTGGAAACGTAATCCGCAACAGGGACACTTACCCTTTTGTCGCTTGAGCAACTTAGCCCTTCGATTGGGCATTTCAGGGTGTATCCCTAGTCTTGAACTCCAGTAAACTGAGTTGCCATCGAAGGGGCTTTTATCGCCTTTAACTTTCACATAATTGTTGCTACTGCAAGCAATATCATTATGTGTCAGTAACCGATAGGGGTTCGCGTTCCCTCTGGTTGCGAATACCCAGTTGTTACCGCCGATGATAGTCCAGTATTTCTTATGACCATCACTGATTGTTCTACAGCGGCGTTTTGCCCATCTACGGAGTTTCAGGTACGTGAGGGTGTCTTGTTTTGACAGTTCTCCAACGTTTTTGGCGTCGGAATTTGCGTAATATGAAGCCCATCCCCTTATGACAGGGTTTAGGTTTTTTATCAGTGCCGATTGTGGCTCCGACCTGTGTTTTTTGATGAGTCTTCCGACCTTCTGTTGATGTACCTTACTCGCCTCCTTCGTTGGGGTGATGAGCGTTTTGTAACCCAATATCCCACCTTGAGAGTCTTTTGGACTTCGGTATTTACCAGCAGGGTATTGCTGTATGTGATGACCTAAGAAGTCAAATCCAGCTTTACCATCCTCACTTAGCTCTTCGTAGAGTGTGTGAGTTAGCCTCGTCTTTTCGGGTTTCAATTGCAGACCTATGCCACTTAACCAGTCCGAGATTATCTCTCGGCATCTTTGGACAACGAGCTTGTTTTCATGCATGACCACGAAGTCGTCGGCGTATCTGATGAAGCTCAGGGATTTTACTTTAGACTGCCAGCTTTCTTGTTGACCGTTTTTAGGCGTTGCAGAATAGAAGTATGAATTGAGGTTGTTCTTGATGCAATGTCCTGAGTGTGGTTCCACTCATATCCGTAAGAATGGGAAAAAGCGAGGTAAACAGAATCA
>NZ_JACJTV010000047.1 GCF_014698845.1 Coleofasciculus sp. FACHB-1120
TCCACAAATTTCACGGTCGGTTTTGCGGCGCGTGGCTCTGTCATAGACGGGTTCTGGCTTCTAGCAGTTTTACCCCATTATCCTCCTCCTAGAGTGACAGAAGAGCGCTATGCTAGATGCTCCCTTGGGTTCTCAGGTTGAGAGTGAAGTATTCATGCCTTGTACAAGTTACTTCAACTCAAATCTTTCTGCGCCAATGCTTTACCCCTACATGATTTCAACAGAGGCGGGTAATGCATCGTTCTTCTGAAGAGGGGTAAGGGGGTTGGCGTAGCCGCGATTACAATCGCTAGGTATATTTGGCTCCCGTTAGGCTGCACGCGGTTTCTAGCTACGATCGAGATCACACAGCCGGGAACAGTCAGTCACATTTGGTGAGTCAATCCCATCACTCAAACTTGGGGATTTCAATCAAATATTTGCAGTAATAATGTCACATTTTACTATAGGTTTTATCACTAGAGGTTCTTTATAAAACCTTCATAATTAAAAGCATCGAATTCAACCAACCAAGATGCAATCTCACGGTTATCTACTCCAGTTTACCATCGACAAAGTAATTTATCAGATATTTGCTACAGGTCGGATTTCTCGTAGGGAGCAGCAGAGGTTGATGTTAACCCTAATCTCTAAAAATTGAATCAGTTTAGGATAGAAAACTTTAGTTAAAAAACTATTTTATACTATCCAGTTTATTATCGCCAAGCAATAGATTCAGTCAAATAATCAAAAATGACTTCATCATAATTAGTTTAAAGCCACAAAAATTTTATGAGTCATCTACTACTAAAAGCTACAGGGATATTCATCTTGATATTTGGGTTGCAACTGCTCAATACTCAATTGAAATTTAGCATCGGAACTCCCGATAATACTACCCAGAATCAAACCTACGAACCCCCAAATAAAGGATTCTCGGATGATAATAGTCAAGGCGCAGGAACCCGCTAACGACAAGAGAATTCCTCCCTCGCTTCAAACTGAGTATTAGATAGACGTTCATCGGCTGAAAAACTACAAGTCCTTCAGTAAGAGTAAGAATAGGGTTCTCTCGCTTCAAGAGAACTTTTGCCGCAAGCAGCCTGATTCGTATCGCTTACTTCTGCAAAAGAGCGGTATTACTCCAAAAAACAAAAATTAATAACTAAAAACTAAATACACCACGGGGCAGATGCATGAGTTATCGTGGGGAGAAACTGGCGCTCACAAGACGGGTGAATATGAGAAAGCTTTTGATAGCGTGCTTGTTTTTATTGGGGGTAGGTTTTGCCCTGTTTAACTTCAAGGGACTGGCAGCACAAGGTGAGTTTGACTCGATTGTGCTGGATTTCCGCGAAGACGTACCAGCAGAGGTGGTGCAAGAACAGGTGCGATCGCTTGGCGCTCAGTACAACAGCGAATTCTCCGAATCGGATCATTTGTATATCATTAAAGGCGATCGCAATCTGCTGAAAGCTCTGAAAAAATCGCCTTTAGCCAAAAAAACCGAATATATTGAACCGAATTATGTCTACAAAGCTCTGGAAGTCCCTAACGACCCAGAGTACAGCAAGCAGTGGAACCTACGGAGTATCAACGTAGAATCGGCTTGGGACGAAACCAAAGGCGCAGGGATGACAGTTGCCGTCATTGACACCGGCATCAGTCGCGTTCCTGACCTGAAAGATACCAAGTTTGTCCAAGGCTACGACTTTGTTAACAACCGAGACGAAGCGGACGACGACAACGGGCATGGTACCCATGTTGCCGGTACTGTTGCCCAAGCGACCAATAATGGCTATGGCGTCGCTGGTATTGCTTACGAAGCCAGCTTAATGCCTTTGAAAGTGTTAAGCGCAGAAGGCGGCGGCACCGTTGCCGATATTGCCGAAGCAATTAAGTTTGCCGCCGATAACGGTGCTGATGTCATTAACATGAGCTTGGGTGGTGGCGGCGAAAGTCAGGTAATGCAAGAAGCGATTAATTATGCCTACAACAAAGGCGTCGTTATCGTCGCAGCGGCAGGCAACTCTAATGAGAATTCTGCCTCCTATCCAGCTCGATATCCCCACGTTATCGGTGTTTCAGCAATTGATTCTGCCGGTGAAAAAGCTGGTTACTCCAGCTATGGTGCTGGTGTGGATATCTCAGCCCCTGGTGGCGCAACCACTGGAGAAAATACAACGGGTGGGATTCTGCAAGAAACCATTAGCTATGACGAAAATGGGAAGCTTATCCCCACTTTTGCTTCCTTCCAAGGTACCAGCATGGCGTCTCCCCACGTTGCCGGTGTCGCGGCTTTAGTGAAAGCCTCTGGCGTGACAGAACCGGAGGAAATCTTGGGTGTCCTCAAAAAATCGGCACGGGTGATTCCAGATGACGCTTTCAACTACTTTGGTGCCGGTCATCTCGATGCCTCGGCGGCTGTCAAACTGGCGGTGCGCGGGCAAATTACCTTCCGCGACTTCTTCCGCTGGTTGCGCGATAATGGCTATCTCAATCCTCGCTTCTGGATTGATGGCGGTGCGGTGGCACTGTTACCAAAGATTGCGATGGTATTGGGTTCTTATGTCCTCGCCTGGTTCTTGAGGAATTATTTCCCCTTTGGCTGGAGTTGGTCGCTAACTAGCGGTTTAGTTGCCGGGAGTTCTGGATTATTCTTCCTGCGCGGCTTCTATATCTTCGATCTTCCCCAGTGGCCTTTCCGGATGATGGGTAGTTCGATTCCGGAACTGGGCAATACGATTCAAGGCAGTGGTTTATTGAATCCCATCTTTGCCAGCGTGTTGATTCCTTTTGCATTAATCGCCTTGCTACTGGGACATCGCAGTTGGAAGTGGTTTGCGATCGGCTCGACCTTGGGCGTGGCATCCTGTTTATTAGTGAGTGCCGTAGCAGATCCTGGGATGTTGTGGTTAGGTCATGGCGCGATCGCTAGGCTATTCCTAATTACCAATGCCCTCCTCTGTATCGGACTCGCCTATTTATCCAGCAAAGGAGAAGGGCAAACAGCATGAGCATTAGCGTAGAAGGCACCATCGAACGCAAGGGACTTGGTCCAGGTACCTGGGCACTGGTCACACAAGAGGGTGAAACCTATGAACTCCACAAAGCTCCAGAAGATTTACGCAAATCGGGACTCAAAGTGAAAGTCAAAGGTGAGGTGCGAAACGACGTGATGACCTTCGCGATGATTGGCCCGGTTCTAGAAGTTAAATCTTTTGAGGAAGTCAGTTCGGATTAGCCATGAGCAATTAGCGGTTGGTCATTCGTTAACAGCTAATGAGCGATCGCTAATCTGCCATCTGCTTCTCGTTATTTCTAGCGCAGTGGCTCTCCTATGGCGGGGTTGAGGGATGGAAATGCCAAGCCACTTGTGTCAGTTCTCCCCTAACCCCCCCTTAAAACCGGGAGAAATACAGAAAGTTGTACACCGCGTAACGAATCAAAAAAAAATCCCCGGCTCAAACCGGTGAGCCAGGGGATGTCAATCAGGGTGCATCTACCAATCTACTCTTCTGAAGAAGTCCCCAACGATCCGGATTAAGTTGGGGCAAATTTAACGATTAAATTAGAATAAATAGAAATTTTCTCCCTCCCCTTCCCCTACCGTGTACACACAAGTCTTCTTGAACTTACAAGTCCCGTTTTGATCCCCCCAACCCCCCTTAAAAAGGGGGGCAATCCACTCAAAGTTCCCCTTTTTAAGGGGGATGCAAGGGGGATCGATCGCGTTGTGCCACTTAATGAAAGATGTGTGTACACCGTAGCCCCTTCCCAGCATCCATCAACAGCATCTGCGTTCAAAAAAACGAAACTGCTCTTCATGGAAACTTTAAGTAAATTGAATGTATCTAGGAAGAAAGGGAAACAGTTCCTCCTCCAGGTAAGAAAAGCAGCTAGAAGGTTCTAACTGAAGCAGGAGTGCATAGTAGCAGTGGCTCAGGAATTTCATATCTCTGTAAATCCCTTAGGGGAAAATAAATATTGGGTGCGGACAGAATGGGTTGCCGCACCGGGTGCCGTCCCATTTGCCGAAGAGCAGGTAACGTGGCAAGTGGAAGATTGGTTAGCTCAGGCGAGGCACCTGATGAATGACCCTTTGCTCATGGCTCTGTCTCCCAGCGATACTTCTCGATCGGTTTCCCCGAACCGAGAAGCCACACAATCTTCCCTTAACTTGGTGGCGCTGGGGCAGCAGCTTTACGATGCTTTGTTCCAAGGGACGCTGCGAGATAGTTGGATGATCGCTCAAGCGATCGCTCAAGACCGGCAAGAAGTATTGCGGTTGCGCTTGGGATTAAAAGATAGTCGCTTACTCAGCTTGCCCTGGGAAGTATTACACGATGGCGATCGCCCTTTGGCGACCGGAACCGATGTTGCCTTCTCCCGCTATCAGATGAGTACAAGGTTGAGAAGTCCCAGCGTTTCATTAGGTTCTGGGTCAAATCAACCAGCGGTGAGAATCTTGATGGCGATCGCTGCCCCCAACGACCAGGAAAGTTTGGCTCTCAAACAAGAAGTCAGCCACCTGCAAGCAGAACTGAGTCACCGTTCCCGGAATGGCTTACCCGAAATTCAACTCACCGTTCTGGAACAACCCGGTACGGAGCAGTTGACGCACGAGCTGGAACAAGGTCAATATCAAATTTTTCACTACGCAGGTCATAGCGACCAAGGAGCCTACGGCGGCAATCTCTACCTCGTGAGCCGCCAAACTGGGCTGACGGAGATGTTAAGCGGAGATGACTTAGCGGGGTTACTCGTCAATAATGGCGTCCAGCTCGCAGTGTTTAACTCCTGCCGGGGCGCTCATACTGCCGCTTCAGCTCCCAGCGACGGTGCCGCAGAGGGAAATTTGGCAGAAGCGCTGGTTAAACGCGGCATCAAGAGCGTGCTGGCGATGGCAGAACGCATTCCGGATCAAGTCGCTTTGACCTTGGCGCGGCGGTTTTACGGCAATCTGAATCAAGGTTATCCGATTGACCTCAGCCTGAGTCGGGCGAGGCAAAGTTTAATTTCTACTTACGGTTCTCGCCAGCTTTACTGGGCTTTACCGATCCTCTATCTTCACCCGGAATTTGACGGTTACTTGACACCAAGTCATCATGCCATCAATGCCAAAGCAGAGCGACTTCAGTTGCCCGATGCTTCTGGGGCAGACATTGCTTGGGGAGAAATGCTTGGCTCTCCACTCTCGAATCGGGAGGAAGAAGCGGTATTCACGGCACCGACTGCGTCGAGATCCGGTTTCTTAAGCACCGACGAGGCTTTAGAGGATGACTTCTACGGATATGACGATCCCGACTGGACCGATCCGGTTGATGATTTGGAATATGACGATATTGGCTACGAAGACGACTCAGCTTTGGTTGCGGATCTGTTTCGCCAGCTGAAGCCCGAATTAGCAGCAGACACGGAGAGGGAAACAGAGGCAGACCAGACGAGAGATAGACCCGTAGAAAGGGAGAATCAGAAGACGATCGCCGCTCACCCGCTCAGCGAGTCGAAAACACCCCCTCAACCCGTCGTCGCAGCGATCGCTGCTGAGTCAGCACCGAAAAACGTGGGATCGGGAGAATCGTTACTGGGATATGCCGCCGGGAACCCCCGGCTGCGATTTTGGCAGCGTGGAGAAGGAAAGGACGGACAGCCACGAGCTAAGCGTATCCCACTGATTTTGCTGGCGTTAGGCTCGACGATAGCGATCGCGCTTTTGGGTTTCTGGTTATTGCAACGTCGTCCGCAACCTTCAGACTTGTTGTTCTCTCAGGAGAATACCTCAACCTCACTTCCGGCGATCCCAAGTCCCAATCTCAAAAATGTCAATCTCCAGAAAGCCAATACCCCGACTGTTACGGCGATCGCAATTGAACAGTTCAGCCAAAATAACTTATCCGCCGCAGTGGTGGCTGTAGAAGAATTGCTCAACCGAGGAGCGTTACAGCAAGCCCAAGGGGCGCTTGACAACGTTAGCAAACAGAAAATCGATGACCCAGCCATTAGCTTCCTAAGAGGGCGTCTGGCATGGCAATCTGTTCAAACTGGCAGCAAGGATTACAGTTTAGATGATGCCCGTCGATTCTGGGAGCTAGCGGTCAAAAAGCAACCCAAATCTGCCCAATACTTGAATGCCTTAGGGTTTGCCTATTACTTAGAAGGAAATCTCGATCGGGCGAACCAAATTTGGTTTGATGCTTTTTACTTGATAGAAGAAAAGCAAGCCGCTGTTGCCGGATCGGTTGCCCAACAAGAAGCTTTGACGACTTATGCCGGATTAGCCATCGGGCTAAGTAAATTGGCGGCATCCCAACCTGCTGATAAGCAAGCAAAACTTTTGGATGAAGCCCGTAAGCTCCGCCAAAAGGCAATCTCAGAAGATCCGGTTAACTTCCAACCAGAAGCCCTGAGTAAAAACTGGCTCTGGACAGAAAAAGCAATTAAAGATTGGCGATCGCTACTTTCGGCAAGTCAAAAGTAATTCGGTCAAAAACATTTACAGGGAGCTTAATTTGTAGTAATTGGTCAAAAAAATTGAGTTTTGAGTGAGAAGAAATTTCTTCTTACTCAAAACTCAAAACTTTCATACTGATTACTTTTTAAGCAGCGAAGAAAGAGTCTGCCGCCTTCGCATATCCATGATTTCTGCCAGACTATCCTCGCCCCAATCCAGAGGATGATTTTCTTCTGGAGGCACCACTGTTACCTCAGTCATCCCATAATTTGTCATCATTAAGGGTACTTCTTGAGGTTTAGAAAAGTTTTCTGTCCGTTGCTTTGGGGGCGTGGGACGACGCTTTTGAGTCGGGCGGGGTTGTTTTTTGCGGACGCTTGCAGTCGGCTTTGACCGTTTGAGAGATTTACGCTGCGATGGACGACTCAGGTTCAGCGCTATCAACAGCGTTCCAGTGACAAAGCCCAATGCGATCGCACCATACAACCACCGTGGTACTTCCGGTTGCTTCGGAGCTTCCGGAGCAACCGGAACTTCCGGAACCGCTGTAAAACCTGGCAACGGGGTCTCGGATGGCTGACTGGTGATGAAGCTTGAGAGTGGAGATGTCCCTGATTCTGGAACCGTCGTTACGGCAGGCATCGGTTCAACAGGTTTAGATTCCTCCTCCTCGACGGGGCCTGTACTAACTAGACCTAGCGCTGCTACTGCTGCGATGGTAATCACAGAAGCCCACAAACCGCCCCAAAAGGCGAGTGGGTACTTCTGAACCATCTGGTACAGGAAAACAAGGCTAAAGCGCTGGATAGGAGGCTTATCGGGCTGATTGAGCATTGAACGCCCTCAACTAGCACGGCTGATTGATATTAGGTAATTTATATCAAAGTTTTATCAAATATTTGAAAAACTCGGTATAACTCACTAGAGGCAGATTCTAGCAAAAATTCCCTGCCATCTTTCAGAAAAAGAAAATTTAATTACCCGGAAAAAGAGGGGGTTGTCGCGGACAAGAAGCAGAGATTTTGGAGCTTTCAGAGTTTTTCAAGCAAAGAATTACTGATCCCCAATTCCCCAGTGCAATTTTTGGCAACAATGGGAATTAAGCAGACATCCAACCGCAGGTACTGATTCAAGACCATACGCCTGCCTATGATAAGTGAATGCGATAGACTAGCTACTCGACAGGGCACAGGGAGGATAGATAAAGAAAATGGGTGAGCAGTTTACCTCTGGAATTGTAGAAGGATCATCAGAAGAAGAAATTGCGGCACAGACTTCATCGAAGAACCGTGGTACCGGAGGTGCCCTTGCCCGGAGAAATGCAAAACGGGAAAAAGATGAAATGGTTTTGGCGCGGGTCAGCCGTGAAAACTCGCCTCCATCCTGGTCAATAGAACAAAGTGAGAACCTGTATCGGATTGAAGGTTGGGGGCAACCCTATTTTTCGATTAATGCAGCCGGTCACGTTACAGTTTCTCCAAAGGGAGAGCGTGGGGGTTCTCTGGATCTATTTGAACTGGTCAACGCCCTGAAGCAGCGCAATCTGGGACTGCCACTACTGATTCGCTTTTCAGATATTTTAGAAGACCGGATCGAGCGATTGAATGCTTGTTTTGCGAAAGCGATCGCTCGTTACAACTATTCCGGTTCTTACAAAGGCGTTTTTCCGGTCAAGTGCAACCAGCAGCGACACTTGGTTGAGGATTTGGTGCGATTTGGTAAACCTCATCAGTTTGGCTTAGAAGCTGGCTCGAAGCCAGAGATGATGATTGCTTTGGCAATGTTGGATACGCCTGGGGCATTACTCATCTGCAATGGCTACAAAGACCGGGAATACATCGAAACGGCGATGTTAGCTTCTCGACTGGGGCAAACGCCGCTGATCGTATTAGAGCAGGTTGAAGAAGTACAGCTTTGTATTGAAGCCAGCCGTCAGTTGGGCATTAAGCCAATTTTGGGCATCCGGGCGAAGCTGAGTACCCAAGGCGTGGGACGCTGGGGAGGCTCTACAGGCGATCGCGCTAAATTTGGTTTGACCATTCCCGAAATCATCCAGGCGGTCAACCAATTACGAGACGCTGACTTGCTGGATTCGCTGCAACTGTTGCACTTCCACATTGGCTCTCAGATTTCTGCGATAAACGTCATCAAAGATGCCATCCAAGAAGCTAGCCGGATTTACGTCGAGTTAGCCAAGCTGGGGGCTGACATGAAATATCTCGATGTCGGCGGCGGTTTGGGCGTGGATTACGACGGCTCTCAAACCAATTTCTATGCTTCCAAAAATTACAATATGCAGAACTATGCCAACGATATCGTGGCAGAGTTGAAAGAAGCTTGTGCCGAACACCAGTTACCCGTTCCCACGCTAATTAGCGAGAGTGGGAGAGCGATCGCTTCCCATCAATCGGTGCTGATTTTTGATGTCCTGGGCACCAGCGACGTGCCATCTGGGGCACCCGAACCCCCAAAAGAGGGCGAATCTCCGATAATTAATTACCTCTGGGAAACCTACCAATCGATTAACGAGGAAAATTTCCAAGAGCTATACCACGACGCCGCTCAATTCAAAGAAGAAGCCATCAGCCGATTTAATTTGGGGATTTTGAGCCTCACTGAACGAGCCAGAGCCGAGCGTCTTTACTGGGCTTGTTGTGAAAAAATTCTAGCGATTACCAGGAAGCAGGAATACGTTCCCGACGAACTGGAAGACCTGGAAAAAATCATGGCTTCCATTTACTATATCAACCTGTCTGTGTTCCAATCAGCACCGGATTGTTGGGCGATTGACCAGCTGTTCCCGATTATGCCGATTCATCGGCTGGATGAGGAACCAACGCGGCGCGGAATTTTGGCAGACCTCACCTGCGACAGCGATGGCAAAATCGATCGGTTTATCGACCTGCGAGATGTCAAGTCGGTGTTAGAACTGCATACGCTGAAGCCTGACGAACCCTACTACCTGGGGATGTTCTTGAATGGAGCTTACCAGGAAATTATGGGCAATCTGCACAACTTGTTTGGCGATACTAATACAATTCACATTCATCTGACACCCAAAAGCTACCGGATTGAACACGTTGTCAAAGGTGACACCATGAAGGAAGTCTTGGGTTACGTACAGTACGATTCTGAGGATCTGATTGAGCAGATTCGGCGGCTATGCGAACAAGCACTCGTGGATAAACGCATTACCATTCAGGAATCCCAGCGATTGCTGCAAAACTACGAGCAGAGTTTGAGCCGGTACACTTATCTGTCGTCGTGATAGGAAATGGGAAATGGGTAGAGAATCCACTTGTGACCGAATACCCATTTCCCATTACCGCTTACCGATGACTTAAATCACTTCCATTCCCAGCAGATCGGCGATCGCTTGCCGTTCTGCTGGCGGGCTAGAGGGCAGAACTTGACGAGCATCGTTAATCAGCCAATCAAGGGCTGCGGCTTGGACATCAATCGCGGCACCCGTCTTATCCACGCAGTAACGTCCGAACACCAGCTTATCGACTAAGCGCACTCCTGAGCCTAGGCGGGAGTATTCAAAAATTACGCTGTTTTCCACCTTCGCGCCGCTGCACACCCAGCAATTGGGTCCAATGTAGGTGGGACCGACAATCTTGGCTCCATCTTCAATGCGTGTCATGGCACCGATGTAGACTGGGCCTGTGATGTCAACCTTGTCCCAGTTCACTGCTACATTTAATCCGGTATAAATACCAGGAGCCACGTTCTGTCCGGGAATTGCCACATTTTTGACTTCTCCCAGTAACACGCTGCGAATTGCCTGCCAGTAGTCCGGCACTTTGCCAATATCAACCCACTGGAAGTCCATCGGGATTCCATAGAAAGGCGCACCCATTTCTACCAGTTTGGGGAACAACTGACCCCCGATATCGTACTCCTCCCCAGAGGGGATGTAATCCAAGATTTCTGGCTCAAAAATGTAAATCCCAGTGTTGATATTAGTACTGAGTGCTTCCTCCACTGATGGTTTTTCTTGGAAGGCTTTGATTCGTCCCTCTTCATCGGTGACGACGACTCCGTAACTGGAAACCTCATCCCGTGGCACTGATTTCATCACAATCGTGGCGATTGAGCCTTTTTCTTTGTGCCACTTCACCGCTGCGGTCAAATCCAAGTCGATCAACGCATCTCCGCACAGCACCACAAAGGTATCATCAAAAAACGGAGAAAAATCTTGGATGCGGCGCATCCCGCCAGCCGAACCGATTGCTTCGCCGATCAAGTCACCATTTTCTTCAATCCGGCCTTCAAAGGAATAGCCAATTTGCACCCCAAAACGCTGACCGTCCCGGAAATAGCTTTCAATTTCATTAGCAAGATGGCTGACATTGACCATGATCTGGTCAAACCCATGCTGCCTGAGCAGTTCCACCAAGAACTCCATCACTGGTTTTTGCAGAATGGGAATTAAAGGTTTGGGAATGGTGTAGGTAATCGGACGAACGCGGGTACCTTTACCAGCCGCCAGAATCATGGCTTTCATGAATATTTTTTCCTCAACCTAGGCCACTTTGTTTTCGTGCAATTTAGCTGAATTCCATCCCTTCGCTGAAGGCAAGAGATGGCTGGTCAAACATTTTAGTCGATTGACCTTGTCGATATTCTAGATGTTTCTCACCCTAGTGTTTAATCAACATACCGGCAGTAGCTGAATCCGCCGCTGACACAGTACAAAATCATCGCTAAAGGGTTCGGATTTTTAGGTCTTGGTAGAACTCCTCTTGGGCTAACTCTACCTTAGACTGGGCAGACAGGAGTAACAGCGCCCAAAAAACTCCCACTCGGTCATTGTGTTTCGGCGCAGTCTCCACCTCTTCAGGCAATTGATGCGCGTTTAACGGTGCTGACCGTTGTCTGACCCCTGCCCATAACTCTAGCAGCTGGTCTAATTCCAGCCAATCCTGACCAGGAGGCATTTGGGGCCAATGACCGCTCAGAAACCGATCTAGCTGAGCTGCGGTTTCGGTCAGATTTTCCTGGTGAGCCAGGGCAGCGATCGCGCGGGCGGCTTGGGAACGCGACTGGGAACGATAGCTTGGGTCTTTGATCGCGTTTCTGGCAGTAGGTTTTTCTTCCAGTACCGTGGCTATCTGCTGTAGCTGTTCGATTAATTCGTGTAGGGTTACACGACGAGTTTGGGGAGGCATTGCTGTTCCTCGGCGTCGCAAATGGCGCTCCAACCGCGTTGGCAATTGTCTGGGATCGGCGGCGGTGTCGTCTAGCTCGTCGTCGGTGGGTTCTAGATTGTCTGGGAGGGATTGCGAAAACAGCGTATCCGCCTTGAGCAATACCAGCATGGACGCATACAGAAACGCCTGCCCGGATTGGGACAGCTCTACTTCAAAGGTGCCAGAGAGCTTCTCCCCAGCTTTCTCCAATTCCAATAAGCATCGATCGATCGCTTCAATGACCTGGACATCCCAGGGGTCAATTTCTCCCCGCTGAGCCAAATCGATTAAAAGAGCGATCGCTTCCTGGGCTGGGCCAATGGTCATCGGCATAAACTCAAGCTCAAATGAAGCTAAATTGATTAGGCAAGGGATTCCTGTTCTTTGGCTGCCGCGAGACTTGCTAGCTTCCCGCTAACTACCTCTGTATCTTCAGTCTGGAGGGTCGCGTTTAAGGGCAGACTTCGTCTCTCTTCGATTTCTGCTTTGTAGTGTTCAATATTTTCCTCTAATTCTTGGATGCGCTCATCTTTGGCACGCATCTGACGCAATTGTTTTCCAGATTCTAGACTTCGTAGCAACCGCGCCCAGATACTAAAAATCCACGCCAAGACAGCTCCAAGACCCATCGCCAAAATCAGTTCAATACACAAGGGTGCTTGCACTTCGACACCTTGAACAATTTGAATGGCGGCAGGTTCGGTATTTTCTAAGCTGAATAAAACTAGCGCTAGTAACACCGCGAAGATCAGCAAAAAATTAATCTGTCGCATCAATGAACTCCTAAACAATGCAGATCCCTTGCCAATTTTACAAGGAAGAACGAGATGAATTCGCTATTTAAGGGTAAGAAGGATTTGAGCCTCACCTATCCTACTCTACGTCTACGCCAAGTGCATACACTCGGCAGTTTTGAGAAAATATTGAACCCTAAAGGGGTACCTGTTAATGTTGTCTGAGTGCAAGAGCGATCGCACTTATTTTGGATGATCCACTGGAAGTCGATTTCTCTTCAGAGAATAGAATTAAAAATTTGAAATGACACCAGACAAACCCCTATTGGGGATCGTGCAGAATCTTTTTAGAGTCTGCCTGCGCCTTCTCGATTCGTTTGGGTGGTGATAGCTTTTAGGCAGTATCTATTCCGATCGTCCTTCAACGGTCATTAGGGTTTCGGGAAACTGTCTCTGTCGTCACAACTGAGGGCTGACGCAAAAGGCGGAGGGTATCGATAGTGTCTTTAATCGTACCCGCAAGGGGCACAGACACGAGAACCCCGACCAGTCCAGCTATCTGACCTCCGATCAATAGAGCGATAAAGATCCAAATTGGATTAAGTCCGGTGAAATCGCCCATCAACTTAGGAGCAAGGAGGTTATCTTTGATCTGCTGCATGAAAATCGATGCGATCGCAACCCAAACGGCTAACCAAAAATCTTGCAGCATCACCAAAAACGTCACCATCCCAATTCCCAAAGTGGCACCGATAAAGGGAATGAGTTCGGCAACCCCAATTAACAAACCAAACAAGAGCGCAAACGGCAGGTTCAGAGTCAAAAAGATTGGCGTCAGCGTTGCCATCATAAACAGTCCTAAAAGGACTTGGGTAATGAAAAAATTCTGAAAATTCAGCCGCAGGGATTCGCTCAACGGCAGACCGATCTGAGACGGAAGGAGATTAAATAAACCTTTCCACAAGCGATCGCCATACAGCAACATATAAAACGCCAGCACCACCACGAACACGACATCGATTAATCCAGTCAACGTCCCTAGCGCCACGCCGAACGCCTGACTCGCTAAAGCCTGCGCTTGGTTTTCGATCCGATAACTGATGCGACGGATAAACCCTTTGAGATCCAAAGGCAAACGACGAGTTTTTGTCCAGGTGTCCAACTGATCTAGATTTTGATTGCTTGCCTCTAACCAATCTGGAATATTTTTTAACAGTTGAGTCGTTTGATCTACCAATATCGGTACAAGAGTCACGCCCAAAATGACTAGCAGCGCTAAAGTCACCACCAAAACGATAATTACCGCCTGTGTCCGCTTGAAGCGAACTCCCTCTAACACCCGCACCGGGTAATTGAGTAAAAAAGCCAGAATTGCCGAAATGGTGAGGATGGTAATTAAATGCTCAAAATAGCGGAATATCTGGGACAGAACCCAGATATTTAGAGCCACAATCGGGCCTGTCAAACCGAGAATCAGCAGGCGTTGAAGATTGGCTGAACGGCGCATCGCACTCACAACCTGTAGCAGTGGCTCCCTGGGGACTCGTAGAACGACTAGCTAGACGTTACACTCTAACCCATAGCCAGTCTAAAGTCTAAAGTCTATCAATATAGCCGCAAGCGATCAGTTTTTTTGTAGGATGTAGGAAAACTGGGGTCAAGCAAGACTTTAAAATACTTAAATTAGGGATTGAAAAAATATAAAGATGGATACAAGCGTAGCCGATCTGCGTAAAAATTACACCCGATTTGGACTGAGCAAAGCGGATAGCGACCCCAATCCCTTTCAACAATTTAAAACCTGGTTTGACCAAGCACGGGCAGCTGAGCTTCTTGAACCCAATGCCATGACTGTTGCGACTGTCGGGGCTGATGGCAAGCCTAGCGCCAGAATGGTTCTGCTCAAGGACTTCGACGAACAAGGCTTCGTATTCTACACGAACTACGAGAGTCAGAAAGCACAACAAATTCTCGTTAATCCGTGGGCGTCCTTGGTCTTCTGGTGGGCGGAACTGGAACGTCAAGTGCGGATTGAGGGGCGGGTAGAGAAGGTGTCAGATGCTGAATCAGAAGCTTATTTTCACAGCCGTCCGCTCTTAAGTCAGTTGGGGGCTTGGGCTTCGCGGCAAAGCCAAGTTATTGAAAGCCGCGAGGTACTTGAGCAACGGTTGCAGGAACTCAAAGAGCAATATGAAAATCGGGAAATCCCTCGACCGCCCCATTGGGGAGGCTTCCGAGTCATTCCTACAACAATCGAGTTTTGGCAGGGGCGTCCGAGTCGGCTACACGATCGCTTACACTATCGACGTGGTGACGATGGCAACTGGGTAATTGAGCGATTATCACCTTAAGAAAGAATACTTTTAGAAAGCCCATAAAAAGAGGCAAACCCTATCTTTATAAGTAATACTTATAAGCAATACGTAGGGTTGATTTTTATGTATTTCTCCTCCTTTCCAAAGCTGACTGAGCTGGTGAATGGCTGTCGGGTCTATTCCTCTTGGATGAAGTCTTTACTCAAAATTCTATCTAGAGCTGTAGGGAACTATTCTTAAACTTGCCTCATGATTGGATGGAAACAAAAACACTGACTTGTGCTGTTGTCGGTCAGCGGTAAATACCCAATTTCTAACCTCGTTGTTGGAAATTCATTGAAGAAAAAAAGTGTTTTTGAAACAGCGCAAGTTTTCCTCATGAGTGCGTCATAACAAGACATCCTGTAACGGAGGGAGAACAGGAAATTGATGAATACAATAGCCCCACAGCGTCAAAGATTTTTACGCCCAATGGCGCTGCTGCTTTCAGCGTTGCTAATGGTTCCGTTTTTGAATGCTTGCGGAGAATCGCAGACTAGCACTCCTCCGCCACCTGTTGACGATACCCGGGGTGGAACAGTGACCAATGCTCCCCCCACAAACCAACCCCAGCCGCAAGCGAAGAAAGGATTATCAACGGGTCAGAAAGTAGCAATCACTCTGGCGGGAGCGGCGGCACTTTACTATCTTTACAACAAGAATAAGAACAAGCAACAGCAAGGGGCGCAGGGGAAATACTACCTTTCTAAGAACGGTCGCGTCTACTACCGGGATGCTCAAAATCGCCCTCACTGGGTAACGCCGCCACCGGGAGGAATTCAAGTTTCAGAGCAGGAAGCGCGACAGTACCGTGAATTCCAGGGCTATGACAACAGACCCACAGGGCGCGACTTGAGGGGATTGGCTGAAGCGAATGCTCCGATTCCTGCACAGTAAGCGCACAGCAAGCGCTGCTATCCCTGTGTTGCAGAGATGCGATCGCTTAACCAGCTATAAGAAATGCCAACCACAACGGCAATAGAGATTCAATTTGTACCCTCTACAGAGCCGTTTCAACATCAATTGAAAAAGGAGACAAATCATGGTAGATGGGTTTATCAGAAAAATGCAGGATGCCTTGCTTGGTAACGACCAAGACGCGAGTAACTACGACGATCGGGAAGTCCGCCCCGCAAGTGAAGATCCCTTTGGCGATCCGGGCGAATATGGACAGTATGGCGATGTCCGTCCCGCTAGCGAAGACCCCTACGGCGATCCGGGAGCATATGGGCAGTATGGCGATGTTCGCCCTGCGAGTGAAGATCCCTTTGGCGATCCGGGAGCATATGGGCAGTATGGCGATGTTCGTCCCGCGAGTGAAGATCCCTACGGCGATCCAGCAGACTACCAAGGACAGTTTGGAGATGTTCGCCCCGCAAGCGAAGATCCTTACGGCGATCCAGCAGACCAGGAAAGTAGCGGCTGGTAAGGTAATAAGGAACCTCACCCCCAACCCCTCTCCGTGAACGGAGAGGGGAGAATATTGAACATCATCCCCGATTCCTCTTTTTTGTGAAGGTTGGGGGGAATCTTGAACCCCTCCTCGTTTACGGGGAGGGGCAGGGGTGGGGTTTAATCGGACTGCATCCAATAGAGAATTGCGATAGTAACCAAAAGTTACAAAAAATAGTAAAAAGGCAGTAACGAATTCCGTTACTGCCTTTTTACTAAATGTAGGGAGTTGAGAAAAAACAGACCTTAGCGTGTTAGCTCAAGGGAGAATTGGCATAATTTGCTAATAGATCGGCTGGGTGATCGTAGATAGCGATCGCATCCTTGAGTTGATTATCGTCAAAGCCACCAGAACGCACTGCAATTACACCCACACCAGCTTTACTGGCAGATTCAATATCGTAGGGTGTATCGGCAATCATTACTACTTGATTGGGTTCCATTTGCATCTTCTTCAATGCTGCTTCCACGATGTCTGGTGCTGGTTTAGAGGCATCAGCGTCGCTAGATGTTGTCGCTTCATCAAGGAGATCGTCAACCTGTGCGGCTTTCAGTAACGGGGAGAGTTCTTGACTTGATGCAGAAGTAGCGATAATCAGCTTTAATCCAGCCTCCTGCATTTTCAAGATTAGGTCTCGTGCGCCCTGTGTAGGAGACAGTGTTGGTGCAAAGCGGTTGACCATCAGTTCTCGACGCTTCTGGGAAACGGCTTTCCCATCTCCGTCTTCGTCATTTAATTCCGGCACCATTGCCGGGATGACGTGATCGCCACCCATCCCAATCAGCGGTCGAACTTTATCGAAGGGTACGTCATAACCATAGGTTGCAAATCCCTCAACCCAAGCTTGGGCATGGGCATCATTGCTCAGAACCAACGTACCATCGATATCTAAAATTACGCCTTGCACTTTCATTGTTGTATTACTTTTGAATTTTGGTTGTATTTGTCCCCCTTTTTAAAGCGGGATTTTCTCTGCTTTGATTCCCGTTTCGATCCCTTCAACCCCTAAATCGGGGCGAAGAAAAAACGCGATCGCTAATTTGAGGCTACCGCTGGCAGCACTTCCGGGTCATCATCCAACGAGAGGAGGAATTGAATGATATCGGTCTGATCTTGGGAAGTGAAACCCGCCTCGGTGTCTACCCAATAAGCGTGTCCGCGGCCGTCTACATTCGACTGTTGTAAGTCAGAATTTGCCCGGTTAACGGCTACCGTTGTTTCACGCAGGTTGCGATCCAGCAGCACTCGCAAACTTGCGCTGGGATCGGGCTGGATATTATTGAGCAATGTACCTGCCATGCCTAGTTGATTAGGATCGGCAACCCTAAAGCCGTCTTTATCTCGCTTCAGTGCTTCGGAACTAGCTGCCACACCGCCATCATGGAGATAAGGTGCGGTTACGGCAAGTCCAATTAAGCTAGGCACCTTATAACCACCGGCTGGGTTGCTGATGGCAAAGGCTAATTCTAGCGATCGCTGTGGAGTGATATCGGTCGGGACTGATAGCACCGGCGGATCGGGCGGCAGGGGGACTGGGACGTTACTGGGATAGGTTTGGGGTGCTATCAAGATGCGGGCAAAGGGTGCCTGCGCCGGACCCCGTGAGGGCTGAGTTCCAATCTCATCGGCTGCGATTACTTCATGGTTGGTGAAGTAGCGTCCGCTATGACACTCAACGCAACCAGCTTTTGAAAAGATTGCTGCACCCCGCTTCAGGGTGTCTGTGCCAGCAGTTTGAACGGGGGGCGGTGCCAAGCTATTCTGAAAAGCTGACATTCCGTTAAGTTGTTCGCCGACAGGGAATCCCGGTGAGTTTGCCATCAACCCATCCAAAATAAAAGGCGAACCTTTCGGGTATCCAGGCATCTTAATCACCTGGTTCATTGCTGGTTCCCCTGGCGTGGGATCGATTTTTTCAAAGAATTCTGATGGCTTTGCGCCTTCTGGCAACCGGAAAGCTTTACTGGCTGAATTTTGAAAAACAATTCCTAAATAAGTTTCTTTGTCAATATTTAGTAACGCTTGAGTGGAATCAGCCCCCGCTGTTGCGTCGGAATTGGTGGCGTGAACGTTGCTGTTGAGGGTAGTCAGTCCGTGAAACCAGCCAATGGCAGCGTTTCCACTCCAGCCGTAAGGCCAAGCTTGGTGAGTATAGGAGGAGGGATTCTGGGAGGGATTGTTAACCAGGTTGCCGGTAGAATCAAAGTTACCCGGAGGCCAAGCGAGTAAATCGGCATCGACGGCATCTTCTACGGCTTTGACATCTGGGAGACGGGCAATTTCCCCATTAGCGTTGATGTAAGTGCGATCGCCCAAGGGGAGTTTCGTGGGATTCACGCCCGTCTGACGAAACATGGCGGCGGAGTTGGTAGCCATCGCCAAAACTAAGCCGGGATCGACATCGTTGTTCGGCGCACCTTCGATAACGCGCCCACTTCTGCTATCGATTGCTGCATGACACAAGGCGCAGGTGATGCCGACTCGAACCTTACCCTTCTCAATGCTGGTACGCATTCCCAAGGGCAGAATTGAACCAGCAGGCACGTCCATTCCGGTGTTCAGCAAGGTTCCGGCAGTAAAAGTTCTCCCGCCGATGGTGACATCTTTATCGATGGGAATCTGGAGGTTCGTGGTATGTTTTCCTCCCAGTCGCGCGATCGCTTTTGTCATCGTCACCAGGTTGATGGGACCATTCAGCGCCCCGACAACATCGGTCTGAAAGACCTGATCTTTAAAAGTTTCTGAGTAAAAAGCCTTGCGTCCTAGGTTAATTAAGTCCTCTGTAACCTCAACCGCCCCATTTTCCGGTGAAAGTTGCTTGCGTCCTTCCTCAGTTTGCAGCAGACTTTGAGCTTCGTCTTTAGCGATCGCGTATCCCAACACATCATAGGAACCGATCTCCTGCGGTGCAGGCTTCGTGAGGGGTGTAAAGGTGTTGTAGCGGCTGGGTGTTGCAGGAATGGCTAGCTCAATTTGAAAAGCCAAAATGCTGATGACAACGAGAACTAAAGCTAGCAGGAAAAATGGGCGCAGTACCTTCGGCAACACCTTCATCGAACGCACGATGCCTCGCAAAGCTATCAATTACCTCCGCTACTTTGAAGCGACAAACGCCGTCTCTCGTCTGTCTGGAGGCTGAACCGGATGAATGTATATTTTTACACTCATAAAAGCAGAGGTTTTTTAACACAATTAGCACAATCGCGATCGCGCGTTGTTGATGCAGTCCATTCATAGGATAATTTTTTCAGAAGTGGAAAGCCCCTTCTTCGGGGATTTGTGGGCTTTCCATGCCTGCTGCTGTCAAAAATTGTGGCAACCGTATGAGGTTTACAAACAGACCTAATTCCTAAAATCGTACCGCTCCAAGAATCTACGATTAAAATGAATTTTTGAAAGGTCTCAATAACCCAATAATCGCCAGTTTAGTGGCTTATTTGCGCTCTAGAACTGTACTCTTAGCATTGCTTCTGTCATCAGGTAGATACACTCTCTTAAGCAAATTGCCTAGATTGAGCAGTGATAGGGCAATGGAGAAGTAGCGTGACCCAAGATAAAGCCGGATTGGGAGAACAAACGCTTAACAAGCTAGCAGAAATGGCGCTGGCAAGCCAACTGGGAATAGTAGAAGAATTAAAAGTTCAGATCAAGACGGATCTAAGCAAACTTGCCCGTGGTGAAGTTGATTTTATCGCTATTAATATCAATGGTCTAATTATACAAAAGTTTTTGCCCTCGGAAGAATTACAAATAGAAATTAATCGGATTAGTGTCAAACCTCGTCTTGCCCTAATCGGCAAAATTAAATTAACCAAGCCTTCCCAAGGAAAACTTCGCGTTGTTATCAACGAAGATAATCTTAACCATGCTTTCAACTCCGAAGCTTTTCAGGAACATCTGCATCAGAGCCAATTTTTTATTGAGGATAAAAAGCTAGCAATTCATATCCAAAAAGTAAACTTTTCTCTACTAGTAGACGGCAATATAGCTTTGAAGTCCGAGCTAATTCTGAATAAAACTGGACAAGTTCAGCAACTTGCCTTCACCGCCACGCCTCGTATTGGAGCTGATGGGCAAGAAATTGTCCTCCAAGATGTGCATTATTTAGAGGGAAAGGAACTCCCGCCACAATTAACAGATGTTTTGGTCGCACAAGTGAGCGAAGTTTTAAGCCTGCGTGACTTTGACAAAAAAGGGATGTCACGGCGATTTCAACAGATTAATGTAGGGGCAGGTAAGTTAACTTTGCAAGCCGCCGTTCATATTGAGCAGATTCCTGCCTCTTAAGCCGATATGACACAAGTTTGAATAAATTTTTGTTTATAAATAATTTTAGTGTTTAAAGTTACAAGTTAACTTAACAGGACTACCATTCTTTAGCTAGAAGTGGAAGTCAATTAGTAGCAGGTAGTTTAATTACTAACAGGCTAAAAATCAATTTGTTTTCTGGATTTTTTAATACACGAAGCCAATAGGTCTATTTTATCCGGTTCTGCGCTCCTGTTATTATTTTGGTTTAGAAGCTCCCAGTCTTATAATTTTAATCTCTTAAGTAGTAGCATCATCAGTTACCCGACTGGTTGCTCTTGAGGCTTACTTATGTTGATTACTTTTTGTATTTTTCCCTGACTGGATAACGCTGACCTAAAACCAAAACCCTCAGTAGAGATATCAGGAAGTTGTCTTTGCTTACAAGGCTTAAAAGAAGTGCGTTCATACCGTGGGTTTCCTAAAAAGAAGCAGGATTGCTTGCCAATAAGTAAGATTACTTCCGCTTTATGAGGATAGGGTCTGAGCCTTAGGCGTGGCGTGCTTGCAGGAGCTTTAAATAGACCGCTTCATTGTTAAAACTCTATCTAAGCCGACCCATGACTCACTTTGGTGTAATTTGCCCGCCTTTTTCAGGTCACTTGAACCCCTTGGCAGCGTTGGGACGAGAATTGCAACAACGCGGTCATCGCGTCACTTTCCTGCAAATACCGGATCTAGAGGCATCTGTACGCTCAGAAGGGCTAAACTTTTATCCGATTGGGCAGGGGATTTATCGACCTGGATTTCTTGCCGAGTCCTTCGCGCAACTCGCTCAATTGAGCCGCCTAGAGTCGCTTCGTTATTCAGTCACCTTGTGCCAACAGGTGAGTGAAATGTTTTGCCAAGATGCTCCCGATGCCATTCAAGCGGCGGGGATTGAAACATTGCTGGTGGATCAGCTCGAACCAGCGGGTGAAGTGGTAGCTGAATACCTCAATATCCCTTTTATTACTGTGTGCTGCGCCCAAGCTATCCGCCGACAAGCAGATGTTCCCCCCTTCTTTATGGGCTGGAGTTACCACAATACCTGGTGGGCGCGTCTTCGCAATCTCACTGCTTATTACCTATTAGATCGCAATAGCGAACCGATTCAGAAAGTTCTCAATGAGTATCGCGCAGCGTGGAAGTTGCCCCTGAAACAAGGCTTCTGTCTCTCCTATTCTCGACTTGCCCAAATCAGCCAACAGCCTGCTGCTTTTGATTTTCCCTGCGCCAAGTTGCCAGAAAACTTCCATTACACTGGGCCATTCCGCAATGCTTCACCGCGAACAATTCCCTTTCCCTATGAACGGTTGACCGGACAGCCCCTAATTTACGCTTCACTAGGGACTGTGCAGAGTACCAAACAGGAAATTTTCTCCTGCATTGCAGAAGCCTGCATTGGACTGGATGTTCAACTGGTTCTCTCTTATGGAGGTGGGATGAATGTAGAAGCAGTTGAAAAGATGCCTGGTTCGCCACTGGTTGTAGAGTATGCCCCTCAGATGGAATTGATCTCTAAAGCAAGGTTAACCATTACGCATGGGGGACTGAACACGGTACTCGATTCGCTTAGCCACGGAGTTCCTCTAGTTGCCATCCCCATCACCTATGAACAACCGGGGACTGGAGCGCGAATCCAATGGACGGGTACGGGTGAGGTGGTTCCTTCAGACGGTCTGAGCATTTCTAAGTTGCGAGGCGCGATTCAACGAGTGCTTACGGAGGATTCTTACTCAAATAATGCATTTCGGCTCCAACAGGATATCCGTCAATCAGGCGGCGTGAAGCGAGCTGCGGATGTTGTTGAGCAGGCTGTCGGGTTCAAGCATCCAGCCCTGTCGAAATTAACGTCCAGTGTATCTAGGAGTGTTGCGTGAACTCTATCAAGTGAATTATCAAGTGAATTGTCCGCCGCGACTCTGCTTCGGTGATGGTTGGCTAATCCTCTAATGAAAAAACAGGATAGAACGCTGGCGTTCTATCCTGTTAGCAAAATAAAACTCTATACATCAACTGAAGTGATAATGAGAGTTTTTTGAGGTGATTTTATTTAGGTCGTAACTTCGGCAGCTTTTGCTGCCACGTCGAAAACGATGTTGTAGCTTTCGCTTGAACCCAAGCGTTGGAGGACTCGCTGATGGGCTTCTGCGTCACAGCGGCGGCGAAAACGAGCAACAACCGAGGATTGCAACTTGGGTACGCGACGCATTAGGCACCAAGGGTGAAGCTGGTTAAAGTAGGTCATAAAATTTTCCCGATGATACCTAGGGTTTTTTGATGAATGTGCTTTGAATGATGGCGATGAGGGTGTGGCGATCGCTATCGTTCTTTTGCGAGTGCAGTCCCCATCTGTGAATGGGAGTGCGCTGAAATGCCAGCTAGTATTGGGGTTTATCTGTTTTATCTGTAACCCAGACAGTCCAGATGGGCTGTTTATGGAGGAAAGCAGATGCGATCGCCGCGTTGGTTCAGTGCTGCTTTGATGGCAGCAATTCCCGGCGCTACCCGCAGTGCTTCTGTCGCTTTGGATTTGTTCATAGATATTTGATTGGGTAGATGGGTACAGGTGTGCGAACCTTGTCGTTAGCACAAACAGCACTCATCCAGCTTAATTTCCGGCAGCTATGAGCTGGAAATACTACTTTGTTGTGGGATGACTGGAAAGGTTAAAAATTTAACCCTCTTTATACATTGTAACATAAAATGATTCAAGTTACTAACTTGAAACGAATAGTCGCAAAGTAGGGCATGATAGCTTAGTTTTAGGCAGTAAAGGCGATTACTAGCGGTTTTACCTGTAATAAGGAAGAGAGAGTCGTTGAGACGAAGGTTTACGGATGAAGGGCTGCGGCAGATGGGCAACTTCTTACGAGCTTGTCGGGAAGCAAAAGGTTTGAGTGTCCACAAGTTAAGCGAACAGACGAAGGAGTATGAAGCCCACTTCTATGAAGGGTTGGGAGAGCCATTGCCTAAAGTTCTTGGAGTGAGCATTGCAGCCATTTCAAGAATTGAGAATGGAAACCTGAATAAACCAGCACCTGATATTTTGTGGGTACTTTTAGATGTTCTCAAACCCGAACACCCAACCGAGAATCGTACCCTGACGCTGGAAGATTTGCTGTTGATTGGTACGGAAGCTTGGAACCCAAACATCGGAATCTGAGTGTGTCAGTTGCTTCTTCGCTCTCGGCTAGTTTTAACCAGAAAGCGAAAGTTAACAAGAGTTTGGGCAAATTGCCTAATTCTTTGATAACGCAGCGATCGCACTCAGAAGAGGATTAGGCGATCGCTTATAAATCAGCATGACTATAACGTTTCTCGATTGGGTAGAATATATTGCTGTTCTAACGTTAAGTAGGGACATGGCATTGCCACACCTTTACAGATGTCTCTCACCCAATCAAGAATTGCTTTAAATAAAGTTATTAAAATATTGCTTGATCTCTCAACCCCTTAGACTCTTAAGCCCCCCTTAAAAAGAGGGGTTGGGGGGATCAAGCCCTCTATCTGCCCACAGACACCTTCTAAATTACTCAATACTTCACTATTAGTAAATCTCATCACTTTCAGCCCATAGCCTTCTAATACCTGTGTTCTTTCCGTATCATAATTTTGCCCTTCTTCTGTAAAATGACTATCTCCATCAACTTCTATAACTAGCTTCAACTCAGCACAATAAAAATCGACAATAAAGTTATCAATGGGTCTCTGCCTCAAAACCCGAAACTTAAAAGTTTTCAGGTAGCTGTACCAGAGATTTTTCTCTGCTTGCGTCATGTTTTGGCGGAGTTCCTTTGCCCGTGCTACAAGTTGTGGGTTGTAAGGGAGATGGAAATCTGTTTTATTAAAGTTTCGCTGGTTAGACATATAGGTTTGATCCCCCCTGCCCCCCTTCAAAAGGAGGGTTAATATCAATAATTAACTTTAGGTAAATCTGTTAACCGATTATTCTAAGCGATCGCATCCTTACCGATGTAATAAAAAAGGGCGCGATCGCACCCACAAAGACAATTATTAGAAAACTTTAGAATCTTGAGCCGCAGATAGATTCCACGACCGCTACAGGCTCATTTCGATGTTGCTCTCGGCAAATCAAATTCTTAGCCAAACGTTGCTCAGCATAGGTTCGATGCGTAAACCAGCCGATCGGCGTGCCAGCGATCGCGCCGATCACCAGACCTGTTAGCAGACTATAAACCAGATGCTTTCGAGTAATCCTATTCTCTTTCATTTAAAAGTTTCTCCTAATTGCTCGCTCATTTTAAAGAAAGCAAAATTTAGGATAAATTTACGTCCCTCTCCTTGCTTATATCTGAAGTCGCACCCGTGATGCTATACCGTCTTTGCGCCTATCCCATACCACCGCGGAGGAAACTATAAGCTAAGAGTATTCGCTATGCTTACGCTCAGTTTTGGCATTTTGAGTATTTAAAACTTTTGTCGCTGACGATGAAATTAGACATTTCCAGTCCGTCCGACAAGGGACGCGACAACCTTAATTAACTCAGTGGGGTCAATTGGTTTAGCGACATGAGATTGAAAACCTGCCGAAAGGGCTGCTTCCTGGTCGTCTACTCTGACATAAGCCGTCAACGCCACAGATGGAATTTGTCCTTGTTCCGCCTCTAGCGCCCTCACCCGGCGGATTAGACTGTAGCCGTCCTCGTTTGGCATCCCAATGTCGCTGATGAGGACATCTGGCTTTGACTGTTGGATAGTTGCGATCGCTTCTTCTGCTGAGGCGACAGCGATCGCTTCTGCTCCGTACTGTTCCAGGATACTCATCAGCAAATCACGGGCATCAGGTTCATCATCAACAATAAGTATCTGCAAGCCATCAAGAGTGCTTTTCCAAGGGGCGTAGTGAGGACTTTCTTGAGGATTGAGTTCTGAAGATTGAGGACTGCGTAAAGATTTCTCTTCTTCCTCTGTCCTCTTTTCGACCCCAGCAGTATTGATCAGTGGCAACTTGACGATAAATGTTGACCCTTGTCCCTCGCCGGGACTCTCAGCACGAATGGTTCCCCCGTGCAGTTCCACCAAGTGGCGGACAATTGCCAATCCCAGCCCCAATCCTGCATAAGACCTAGTGATAGAGTTATCAGCTTGGCGAAAGCGGTCGGAGACGTAAGGCAGAAAGTCAGGGCTGATGCCCTTACCTGTATCGCTGACTGAAATCTCGACGTGAGAGCGATCGCCTTGAAGGTAAACTTGAACTTGTCCGCCTTCGGGCGTGAACTTAATCGCGTTGGTGAGCAGATTCCAGATTATTTGCTGCAAGCGGTCTGGATCTCCTGAAATTAAACCCACAAAAGTATCCACCAACAGATGAACTTGAATATTCTTGGCGGTAGTGCTAAATAAGTAATGATGTATTGTAATGATGAATGAAGTACCAGATAGCACCGATATGGTTGTCTAATGACTTGGAGAACGACAAGGTTTTTCGCACTAAGCGGGA
>NZ_JACJTV010000048.1 GCF_014698845.1 Coleofasciculus sp. FACHB-1120
TCTGGAAGCGATGTTTGGGGAAGAAGAATCACCCACTCCAGAAACACTGGCATTAGCAGATTCCGAAGAGGTTCTGGAATTAGCAGATTCCGACCTATTTAGCAGCGGCACAGACGATGCGGAGTGGGGAATCGACTTAACCGCGATGCCAGTGGAGACAGAGAATCTGGAAGCGATGTTTGGGGAAGAAGCACCCGCATCTACTCCAGAAACGCTGGAATTAGCAGATTCCGACTTATTTGGCAGCGACACGGAGAATGCGGAGTGGGGAATCGACTTGGCGGCGATGCCAGTGGGAACAGATTCCGAGCTAGAGGATCTCTTAAGTGGGGAACCAGTAGAGTTTGGGGATGCATTGGCTTTTGAAGAGGATCTGTTGATTGCGGAAATTCCTTCCGAAAACCAAGCCTCAGAGGCAGATAAGTTAGAGGAAGTTGAATATCTCTGGGATTTAGGGACAGAACAACAAGAGATTGCAAATCCTTCAGAGAGTGCTGTTGCCGATGAGTTGTCTTTGATAGAGACATTTGGGGCACAAGAGCCAGACTTAGCCTTCTCATTAGAGCAAAATGATGAGTTTGGCGAATTAGAGGCAATGCTCGGTGAGGAAGTGTTCGAGGAACCGGCATCGGGTTTGGCAAGCAACGGTGAGTTTGACGAGTTGGAAGCACTGCTGGGTGAAGAGGAATCAGTCTCGGCGGCTTTTGATGGAGCAGACATGAATGAGTTTGCTGACTTGGAAGCTCTCCTGGAGGATGATGAACCTCAGATGGTTCCCCAATTCGCTCAATCACAGCGTTCTCCCACGCAGCCGATGGCTGAAAAAACGACATCGGCAGACGCCCTTGACGATGGATTCCAGGATCTGGAGGAACTGCTGACACAGGCTGAAGAGACGATTGGGCCACGCACCATGAAAACTAGCCCAGGTCAAGTTCGCCCGGTTAATCGTCCCCGCCCGGTTAAAGTATTTGAACAGACCATGCGCGTGCCGGTTAAGCACCTAGACAACCTCAGCAACCTGGTGGGGGAATTAGTGGTGAACCGGAACACGTTGGAACAGGATCAAGAACGCCTGCGACAATTCCTGGATAACTTGCTGCACCAGGTACAACAACTCAGCGATGTGGGTGCGAGAATGCAGGATCGCTACGAGCGATCGCTCCTAGAAAGCTCTCTACTTGCCAGTCGTCAAAGCAATCGGTTCAACGCCCGACCTGACCATACGTCGGCAGCGGAGCAGGCTCCCGCCAACAGCCGTTTTGGTTTGGGTGAATTGGAACTCGATCTGTTTACGCCTTTCCACAGCCTTTCCCAAGAAATCATTGAGCTAATTGTCCGCGTCCGAGAGTCGGCGGCTGACATTGAATTCCTAGTTGATGAAACTGACCAAGTCGCCCGGATGCTGCGGCAGGTGACGACTCAGTTGCAAGAGGGATTGACGCGATCGCGCATGGTGCCTTTTGCCCAAACTGCCGACCGCTTGCCCCGTGCAGTCCGCGAGATTTCTCTGAAGTGCGGCAAACAAGCCGAGCTACAAATTGAGGGTCGGGAAACCTTGATCGATAAAGTGATCCTGGAACACCTCTACGACCCAATGACGCACCTGGTGAACAATGCCATTACTCACGGCATTGAAACCCCAGAAGTCCGTAAAGCTGCCGGAAAGCCTCCTATCGGTCGGATTACCATCCGAGCCTTCCACCAAGGCAACCAAACTGTCATCTCCGTCTCGGATGATGGCGCAGGCATTGATTCAGACCGGGTAAAGGCAAAGGCAGTCGAAAAAGGGCTGATTACCGCATCTGAAGCCAGATCCATGAGCCGTTTGGACGTCTACGATCTGCTCTTCCATCCCGGTTTTAGTACCAAAGACAAAGCCGATGACTTCTCAGGTCGCGGCGTCGGGATGGACGTGGTTTGCACCAGTTTGAACGAAATTCGCGGTGTGATTACCACAGACTCCACTCTGGGTAAGGGAACGACCTTTACCGTTCGTTTGCCCCTCACCTTAAGTATTTGCAAAGCACTGTGTTGCCTGAGCGACAAAGCTCGCATTGCCTTCCCGATGGATGGGGTGGAAGATATGTTGGATATACCCCAAGACCGCATTCAAACGAACTCGGAAGGTAAGACCTGTATTTCTTGGCGCGACTCCCTGATGCCTTTCCAACCCTTAGCGGAATTGCTGACCTACCAGCGTCACCTCAGTCGAGGCACCGTTTATGGTGGCAACCGGGAAGATGACATGATTTCGGTTGTGGTGCTACGCAGTGCTGGCAACTTTATTGCCGTCCAAGTGGATCAGGTGCTGGGCGAACAGGAAATTGTGATTAAGCAACTGGAAGGCCCTGTGCCCAAGCCCCTAGGCGTCGCTGGCGCTACTGTCTTGGGAGATGGTCGGATCATGCCCATTGCTGACGTTTTAGAGCTGATTGACTTGGCGACGGGTCGGATTGGCAAAGACCGTGGCGTTTCTCTGTGGGATAAGACGGGTCTTTCCCTTCCTGTTGAGGCTCCAGCGGTGAAGACCGATCCGATGGTATTAATTGTGGATGACTCCATTACGGTGCGCGAACTTCTCTCCATGACCTTTAACAAGGCAGGATACCGAGTGGAACAAGCTCGTGACGGTCAGGAGGCCTGGGATAAGCTTCGGTCGGGTCTGCCTTGCGAAATCGTCTTCTGCGATATTGAAATGCCTCGTATGGACGGTCTGGAGTTGCTATCACGGATTCAGAAAGACCCCAGCCTTAACCATCTGCCGGTAGCAATGCTAACTTCTCGCGGCGCTAGCAAGCACCAGCAAATGGCAGCTCAGTTGGGAGCGAAGGGCTACTTTACCAAGCCTTATTTAGAAGAAGCGCTCCTCGATGCCGCCCAACGGATGATCAAAGGTGAGGTGCTGCTGACGATTAACACGAACGCCTAATAGTAGGGGCGGGCAAACCCCGCCCTTTCTAGATAGGAAATGGGAGATGAAAGATAGGTAAGGTGGGCAAGTGTCCACCTTTTTCTATATCAAAACCAGATATCAAAAAAGCGGGGCAGTGCAACCCATCTGAAACGGGATAGGTTGCATCAATCATGAGTCAGCAAACCAAGGACGATTGACTCTCACCCAGAGCTTGGATCTAAAGCCCCGTCATCACAAGAACGGCTGATGATTCTTCATTTTCTGCTTCAACACTCTAACCAATTCTCGAAGGACATCCTTTGGCTCATAAAAGGACGGGGAGTGTCACAAATCTAGTGGTTGTTGCCCCGCCGCTACGGGCGCTACAGAATTTAACTTCAACTCTGGATGATCCGCTTGCACCTGCTGACAATTCCATTCATTTCGGAACAACAGCACCGGACGCCCCCAGCTATCCTTTACCGTTACGGTGTTGAAAAGACGTCCCACTTTTTGCAACGCCTCCCAGCCCCCCGCTACCCAGCGAGCCACACTATAAGGCAATAATTCGGTGTGGGTTTCAACGCCGTACTCATTCTGCAAGCGAAATTGTACTACCTCAAATTGCAATTGTCCCACCGCTGCCAGAATGGGGTCGCGTTTGCCTTCATCCGCTGAGTACATAATTTGCACTGCGCCTTCTTCCCTCAATTCCGAAACACCCTTGTGGAATTGCTTGAACTTAGAAGGGTTGGGGTTTTTTAGATAAGCAAACAATTCTGGCGAAAAGCAGGGAATGCCTTCGTACTCCAGCTTCTGACCCGTATAAATCGTATCGCCAATCGCAAACACGCCAGGATTGTTCAATCCAATGACATCGCCGGGATACGCTTCTTCAATCGATTCTCTATCTTGGGCAAATAGTTTCTGAGGACGAGACAAGCGAACGGTTTTGCCAGTGCGGGCATGATTCACCGTCATGTCTTTTTCAAACTTGCCGGTACAGACGCGCACAAACGCTATCCTGTCGCGGTGCTTTGGGTCCATATTGGCTTGCAACTTGAAGACAAAACCCGTGAATTCTGGGTAAGTGGGTGGAATTGCACCATTGCTGCTTTGCCTTGAACCGGGTTTGAGGGCGTAGTCGAGAAAAGCATCCAAAAATAACTCCACCCCAAAGTTGGTCATGGCGCTACCAAAGAACACGGGTGTCATGGTGCCATTGTGAACGAGGTCTAGATCCAGTTCTGAGCCAACGCCTTCCAGGAGTTCTAAATCTTCTTTGAGCTGATAGTAAAGTTCTTGCTCTAGCAGTTCTTCAATTCGGGGATCTCCCACGTCTACAACGGTATCCAGGGCTTCACGCTTGCCATGTGCGCTGCGCTCAAATAGGTGAATTTTCTGCTGCCGTCGGTCGTAGACGCCCTTGAAGCGATCGCCCATCCCAATTGGCCAGTTGACCGCATAGGTTTGCAATCCCAATTCCTGCTCAATTTCATCCAGCAGTTCCAACGGTTCTCGTCCGGGACGGTCGAGTTTATTTACAAAGGTGAAGATAGGGATTTTTCGCATCCGACACACTTCAAATAGCTTCCGCGTCTGCGGTTCCAAACCCTTCGCCGCGTCAATCAGCATCACCGCATTATCTGCCGCCGCCAGTGTCCGATAGGTATCTTCACTAAAATCTTGGTGTCCCGGAGTATCCAGCAAATTAATCTGACAGTTGTGATATGCAAACTGCAACACCGTCGAGGTAATCGAAATTCCCCGCTGTTGCTCCATCTCCATCCAATCAGAAGTCGCCTTTTTTTGCGCCCGACGCGCTTTCACCGCCCCCGCTTCGTGAATCGCACCTCCGTACAGCAACAGCTTTTCGGTCAGCGTCGTTTTACCGGCGTCGGGGTGAGAAATAATCGCAAAGTTACGCCTGCGCTCAACCGCTGTTTGTATTTCAGATTGAAAGCTTGCTTCTGGGGACTGGAAATCAGTAAACATTCGGATGCCTGGTTCGGTACTTTCAACAAAAATTATAAAAGGTTAGATTGTGAAACGATGAAGTGTATCCGTATACAACAGACCGAACAACCCAAACCGGAGATCGCCTTTCGACTTTTATTCGTTCTAAGGTTCCGATTGGAGTAGGGCGCGATCGCTTCTTTCAGTAGCATTCCCGATTAACAACTCTCACCTTCATCAAAAATTTAGATTCATTTATGCCAGCAGCAATTCGCTAGCAGTTTTGTCTAAGGAGATGGGTCAAATTAACCGGAAAACCTTGATCCTTAGCCTTGTCTGTGGGAAAGCTCTGCTCCTCCCTCCGCCAGAAGCTAATGCTAACGGAGGTTCCCTCTGTTTAGACTTTTTGCTCCTAAAAGGGAAGGAAAAAGTTTCTCTCTTCCGTCAACAAAAATTCTCACCCTTCTTCCCCCGGCTTGTGGAGATATCAGAAGGTCAGGAAGGTTCATTTAAGGTTGCACTTTATTTATGCCCATCTACTTATTTAATTTTAAGCGGATATATACATTAACACTCGCCTTCTCTGAAAAATTACCCACTTCTGACGAATAAAAATCCAAAGCGGTAAAGCAAAGCCAGATTTTTTGAAGTTTTACGCCAAGAACCGACCGTTTTTTTGCAACGTTAGAAAACTGCAATTTCTCCGCTGTAGACCTACCTGTGCCAACTCCCACCAGCGACCGATATCTAGCTAAAAGTAACAACACCAAGGAGACTTTATGGCATCACTCTTGCACAATCTTTTTAATTCTGGACAATTTATCCCGCACGGACACTGCTACCTGTGGAAAACAGGGCTGGTTTGGCTGCATATTCTGTCAGATAGTTTAATCGCCCTGGCTTATTATTCAATTCCGCTGCTGTTGGTTTACATTGTCCGCAAGCGAGGCGATTTGCCCTTTGATTGGGTATTTCTGTTATTTGGCAGCTTCATCATCGCTTGTGGGACGAGTCATGTTTTGGAAATCTGGACTCTATGGCACCCGATGTATTGGCTGTCAGGGTTGGTGAAAGCTGTAGCAGCTGTGGTTTCTGTGGCGACAGGTATCGTATTGGTGTCATTGATTCCTAACATCCTAGCACTGCCCAGTCCCGCTCAGATCGAGGAAGCCAACCGCCGACTGAAATCAGAAATTGAAGAACGTCAGCAGATAGAGGCGCAGCTGCGAAGTCAAGAATACTGGCTGAATACCCTGATTGATGCAGTTCCGGACGTGGTGAATATGAAAGACGGTGAAGGACGCTGGCTGATCTCGAATCAAGAAGGACTGAAGCTTTTTCAGCTTGAAGGCGTCGATTATCAGGGTAAGACAGACGCAGAACTAGAAGAATATACAGAATTTTATCAGGAAGCTCTTTTTGGTTGTCAAGAATCCGATGAAAGAGCGTGGCGTGCAGAAACCATTAGCCATCACGAAGAAGAGCTTTTATTACCTGATGGTTCAACGAAGAAGTTTGATGTTGCTAAGGTGCCCCTATTTAACCCAGATGGCACCCGTAAAGGGATCGTAGTCGTGGCAAGCGATATCACTGAACACAAGCAAATAGAGACCGCATTGCGGGAAAGCGAAGCAAAAAATCGCGCCTTCATCCAAGCGCTTCCGGATATGTTGTTTCGGATTGGCAGTGATGGGATTTTTATGGACTTTCAATCGCCTAGAGAAGATGCTCTAGCGATGCCTCCCAGTCACTTTTTGGGGAAAAGCGTGTGGGAGGTGTTACCTGCCGAGTTGGCTGAAGCTACCATGTACAACGTATCCAAAGCGATCGCTTCCGGTGAAACACAGCTCTACGAGTATCAAATGACTTCCCTAGACGGCAACCAGCACGATTATGAGGCTCGGTATGCGCGTAGCTTAGAATCAGAAGCTTTGGTAATAGTACGCGATATTAGCGATCGCAAGCAGGCAGAAATCGCTTTACAAAAATCGGAAGCGCAATTAAGAGAACAGACCCTTCATCTAGAAAAAACCTTATGTAAGTTGAAACAAACCCAATCTCAATTGATTCAAAGCGAAAAAATGTCTAGCTTGGGTCAATTGGTTGCCGGTGTTGCTCACGAAATTAATAATCCCATTAACTTTATCTACGGTAATTTGATTCACACTTGCCAATACAGCGAAGAACTCCTGCACCTACTTCACCTGTATCAGCAACACTATTCTCAACCTGTTCCCGAAATTGCAGCAGTCGTGGAGAACCTTGACTTGGATTTTCTCCAGGAAGACTTACCCAAAATGCTGTCCTCAATGAAGGTAGGGACGAACCGCATCCGCCAAATTGTCTTATCGTTACGAAACTTCTCGCGCTTGGATGAGGCGGAGGTGAAGGCGGTTGATCTCCACGAAGGCATTGACAGTACGCTGCTGATCTTGCAAAACCGGCTGAAAGGGAAACTGGGACGCCCAGCGATTGAAATTATTAAAGAGTATGGCAATCTGCCCCCCATTGAGTGTCATGCGAGGCAACTGAATCAAGTATTTATAAATATCATCACCAATGCAATTGATGCCCTAGAAGAGGCAGAGACGCACAGACGCAGAAGTGCAGAGGAGAATTTGGTACACTCTCGCCAGCAGCTTTGTTCCCCAGCACCCCTGCCTTGGATTCGGATTCGCACTGAAGTTCAAGACAATCATCAGGTCGTGGTTCGGATTTCTGATAATGGTCTCGGGATGACGGAGGAGGTACACCAAAAGCTTTTTGACCCCTTCTTTACAACTAAACCTGTTGGCAGCGGCACAGGTTTGGGGTTATCTATCAGTTATCAGATTGTGGTCGAAAAACACGGCGGCAGCTTGAAATGCATTTCCGCACCGAGACAGGGGGCGGAGTTCGCGATCGCGATTCCAATTCGGCAGCAACATCAGCAAACGGCTGCGGTCAGTGACGGAAATTCTGCCGCTGTTTCGGGATAACTTCTGCCTCCTTTAGTACCAGAAGCTTTTGTTCCTTTCGGGTACGGAAAGCCGTTCGCTAGCGTGCGGCTCACCCCCAGCGATCGCGTGTTACAGTCTTGACTAGAGGCAACGCAACAGAAGCATTAGGGGGTTTAGATGTACGACATGGACAAGCGAAAGTTGTTGTCGGTACTATCTCATGGCTCGATCTTTTTTAGCACGACACTGGTATCTATCGGGATACCCATCGCGATGTTATTTGTATCCGATGATCCAGTTGTGAAAGACAATGCCAAAGAAGCAATCAACTTTCACTTCAATGTTTGGTTCTATGGAGCGATTATTGCCTTCTTAACTTTTATCACTCTTGGTTTATTGGGCTTTATCCTCGGACCTATCGGGTTTATCGTTCATTGGGCACTAACGATTCTGGCAATTACTCACTGTTTGGGTAATCCCGATCAACCCTACCGCTATCCCTTCACCTTTCGCCTGCTTTAAAAAAGGCAAAAGTTTGGTAGGGGCTTTTTTGATTGCCATGCCCCTACAGATGTATGGATGTGGGTTGATTAATCATAGAATTCCCCAATAAAAACCCGTCTTCTCAAAGAAAACGGGTTTATCCATATTTTTAAATATTTGTCAATATCGCGATTGATTTGACAAGGAACAAAGTGCGATCGCTTCCGGTTCACCAATCCAGAGCGATGTGCGATCGCTAGCAAAATTCTAGAGCCTCAAGAGGTTAAAATCCTAATCTGACCCGATCAAACTCCTCTCTACTGTACCGATGGCAGAAACTTTATTCTTCAACGCCCTCCGCGCAGCCATAGACGAAGAAATGGCCCGCGACTCAGCCGTATTTGTCCTTGGTGAAGATGTCGGTCACTATGGCGGCTCATACAAAGTCACCAGAGAGCTGTACAAAAAGTATGGTGACTTGCGCGTACTCGACACCCCCATTGCCGAAAACAGCTTCACCGGCATGGCAGTAGGTGCTGCAATGACAGGTCTCAGACCGATTATTGAAGGCATGAACATGGGCTTTTTGCTTCTTGCCTTCAACCAAATTTCTAACAACGCTGGAATGCTGCGCTATACCTCCGGCGGCAACTTCAAAATTCCGATGGTGATTCGGGGACCCGGTGGCGTCGGTCGTCAATTGGGTGCCGAACACTCTCAGCGCCTAGAAGCTTATTTTCAAGCAGTACCGGGTTTAAAAATTGTCGCTTGCTCCACACCTTACAACGCCAAAGGATTGTTAAAGGCTGCCATCCGCGATGATAATCCAGTTTTATTCTTTGAACACGTTCTCCTCTACAACTTGAAAGAAGATTTACCAGAGGAAGAATATGTGCTGCCCTTAGATAAGGCAGAAGTCGTGCGGCAAGGCAAAGATGTCACGATCCTGACTTATTCGCGGATGCGTCACCATGTCATGCAAGCGGCAAAACAGATGGAAAAAGAAGGTTTCGATCCGGAAGTGATTGACCTAATTTCCCTCAAGCCGCTGGATTTCGATACCATCGGCGCTTCCGTCCGGAAAACCCACCGGGTGATTATCGTAGAAGAATGCATGAAAACCGGCGGAATTGCGGCAGAATTGACAGCTTCAATTAACGATCGGCTATTTGATGAGCTAGATGCGCCCGTCCTGCGGCTATCTTCCCAGGATATCCCCACTCCTTATAACGGAACTCTGGAGCGGTTGACGATTGTTCAACCAGAGCAAATTGTGGAAGCTGTGCAAAAGATGATGGCACTCCAAGTGTAATCATCCATTAGTCCTTAGTCCCTAGTCTGAGTCAATTACTCATGACGAATGACTAATGACTAATGCCCGCTGACAATCAATCCGGATCGACCAGCCCAAAAGGGATTATCATAGCATTTGTTTGAGCGGGTCGTGGTATGCAGAGACAGCGTTCTTTATTAGCCTTAATTCTGGTTCTGGTGATTGCTTCTATCACCGTGCTTGCCAGGATTCCAATTCGGCTGGGATTAGACCTTCAAGGGGGATCGCAACTGACGCTTCAGGTGAAACCCACTGAAGGCAAAGAAATCACACGAGAAGATTTAGAAGCAGTTCAGAAAGTCGTAGAGAACCGGATTAACGGTCTTGGGGTGTCTGAAGCCATCGTGCAAACGGTTGGACAAGACCAGATTTTGGTGCAGCTGCCGGGGGTGAGCGACCCAGAGCAAGCGGAACGGGTGCTAGGTGGCACCGCTCAATTGGATTTTCGCGAACAAAAGCCGGGTTCGGAAACCCAGTTGCAAATTGAACAACAGCTGCGACGGGAATTAAAAGCCAAGCAGGAGGAGTTGAGAAAGACGAAAGATGAAGCCGCGATCGCGAAAAATCAGGAAGCTCTCCAGCGGAGTAACCAAGCGATCGCAGCTTTGTTTGAGCGCACCAACCCCCCACTTACAGGGAAAAACCTCACAGGAGCCACTGCTCGACCTTTTCAGACGAGCGACAACTGGAGTGTCAACATTTCCTTTGATCCTGAAGGAGGCGCACGCTTTGCCCAGTTGACCAAAAATATCGCTGGGACGGGACGCACTTTGGGAATCTTCTTAGATGAAGAACTGCTCAGCGCCGCTACCGTTGAAGTGAAGTATGCCCAAGAAGGCATCAGCGGCGGCGGTGCCGAGATTACAGGCAACTTTAGCTTAGAAGAAGCCAACGAGCTAGTCGTCCAGCTACGAGGCGGTGCCCTACCCTACCCAGTGGAAATCATCGAGAACCGTACCGTGGGCGCAACCCTAGGTCGAGATAGTATCCAAAGCAGTATCTACGCCTCTATCGGTGGTCTGATTTTGGTATTGATCTTCATCGGTGTCTATTACCGCTTACCGGGGGGAATTGCTGGAATAGCGTTAGTCATTTATTCGCTATTGTGCTTATCTGCCTTTGTATTACTCGGCGTTACTTTGACTCTCCCTGGGATTGCTGGTTTTATTCTCAGTATCGGGATGGCAGTCGATGCCAATGTACTGATTTTTGAGCGGACGCGGGAAGAATTAAGAGCCGGGAAGAGTTTATATCGCTCGGTAGAATCTGGTTTTTATCGGGCATTTTCCAGCATTTTGGACGGTAACGTCACCACGTTAATTGCTTGTGGGTTTATGTTTTGGCTGGGTTCGGGTTTGGTCAAAGGGTTTGCTCTGACGCTAGCAATCGGAGTCTTAGTGAGTATGTTTACAGCGATTACCTGTAGTCGCACCCTGCTCATGACAGCCATCAGCTTTCCAGAATTACGCAAGCCACAATGGTTTTGTCCAAATTTGCCAGCGTCAAGAAAGTCTGAGCCAGGGGTAGGGTCATGAAACTAAATCTCATCAAACGGCGATCGCTCTGGTGGACGATTTCTGCCATCCTGATCCTGAGCGGACTGATTGCGATGGTAATCAACTGGACGCAGATCGGTGCGCCGTTACGTCCCAGTCTGGATTTTGTCGGCGGTACGCGGTTGCAGTTTGAACTCGACTGTTCTAAACCAAACAACTGCGATCGACCCATTGATATCTCGACGGTTCGGGAAGCGATCGCAGCTCAAGGTTTGGGTGACAGTAGCATCCAAGCGTTAACCAGGAACTCTCAAGGGCAAACTCAGCCGGGAGTGTCTATTCGCACCAAAGCGTTGAATGTTGACCAACGCACCAAGCTGCAAAATGCCTTAAGCCAACTCAGAGCCTTCGATCCCCAAAAGACTCAGATAGACACGGTGGGTCCGACCCTCGGACGCCAGTTGTTTGCCTCTGGTTTACTGGCGATATTGCTCTCCTTTGTGGGTATTTTTGTTTACCTGACCTTCCGCTTCCAGTTCGACTACTCCTTGTTCGCCTTTGTTGCCTTGCTCCACGATGTTTTGATCACCCTAGGGTTTTTCGCCATCTTGAGCTTGGTATTGGGTACTGAAGTCGATAGCTTATTTGTCGTCGCTATCTTGACGATCATCGGTTTCTCGGTCAACGATACGGTGGTAATCTACGACCGGGTTCGGGAAGTCATTAAACTAAATCCTGGAGAGCATATTAACCAGATTGTCGAAGACGCGGTTAATCAAACCCTGACTCGCTCGATTAATACCACCTTTACAGTGTTGCTGACTTTGTTTTCCATCTTTTTCTTTGGTGGAGAAACGCTGAAAAACTTTGCCTTAGCGCTGATTGTTGGGTTTGCCGCTGGTGCTTATTCCAGTATCTTCATTGCGAGCACCCTTTTAGCTTGGTGGAGAGAACGGACGGGTCAAGCGATCGCTACTGCGGCAACAGAACCCAAAGCTTCTGATGAAATCTGAAGGGCATAAGGCAAGAGGCAATGAATCAGGCAAGAGACGATCGCTGGGAGCAAGGGAGCAGAGGAGCCGGAGAGCCGGAGAGCGGGGAAGGACAGGATAATTTAGATTCAACTTCTCCTCTACCCTTATGCCCCTCTGAACCTCTCACCCGCAACCCTCTTACCCCTACCGATGACCCAAGCTTCCAACAGCAAGTGCAAAGGTTACACCGGCTGACTGTCTACGGTAGGTGGTTGGTCGCCGGGTTGCTTTGGATTACCATTGGCCCCTTGAGTCTCTGGGGTTTGCGCTACCCAATTTCTCTGTTGAAGGAATACTTTACCTGGGCGGCAGTGCGATATGGTCTTTATTACAATCCACTGCCAGCACTGGGACTTGCTTTGTGCATTGGCATGACAGCTTCTGTATTGGTGTGGCAAAGTCGCAATATTCTACTAGGAATACCTAGTCGAGAACGACATCGCTTAGAGCAACAGGTATATCGGATTCGCCAGCAAGGGCAGAGTCACCCACTTTGGAAGTGGGTTTGTCAAATCAATTAAAATTTTAATTTCTAATTTTTCATTGTTTCTCAGGCGCACCGAGACAGAGCTGGTTCGGAACGAGCCTGCCGAATCGGAATTTCAATTAAAAACTCTGCCCCCTTTCCCGGTTCGGAAACACAAGTCAATTGACCCCCGTGCTTTTCGACGACAATCTGGTAGCTGATGGACAAGCCGAGTCCCGTACCTGAGCCTATTGGTTTCGTGGTAAAGAAGGGGTCAAATAACTTACGACGGACTTCCTCGTTCATCCCAGGGCCATTATCAGCAATCCGGATGGCGATGCGATCGGAGTCTTTGACCTCGGTATAAATCCGAATCCAAGACCGGGGAGCCGGGGAGTCAGAGAGCCAAGGAGATAGCATCTCCTGTGCCCCTTTGCTTCTGGGCCCCTCTGCCTCCTCCAGGGCATCAATCGCATTATTGAGGATATTCATTAATACCTGGTTGAACTGACCGGCATAGCACTCCACCAATGGTAGGTCGCCATATTCTTTAACGACCTCGATTACTGGATGGGTAGCGGTAGCTTTTAAGCGGTCTTGCAGCAATCTCAGAGTGTTGTCAATGCCTTCGTGAATATTGACAGACTTCTTTTCTGCTTGGTCATGGCGCGAGAAGTTCCGCAGAGAGGCGACAATTTGCCGAATGCGGTCAGCCCCTAGCTTCATTGAGGACAGCAGTTTCGGCATATCTGCAATCACGAAATCGAGGTCGATTTCTTCAATCAGATCCTGGATTTCCTCAGGGGGTTCGGGGGAGTGTTTGGCATAAAGTTGCAACAACTCGATCAAGCTTTGAATATAGTGAATGGCGTAGTCGAGATTCCCGTAGATGAAACTGACGGGATTGTTAATTTCGTGGGCAATACCCGCAACCAACTGTCCCAGACTGGACATTTTTGCGCTCTGAATCAGCTGGGTTTGGGTTTGTTTTAATTCGCTTAAGGCTTGTTTTAGCTTTGCTGCTTTTTCTCGCAATCGCGCTTCTGATTGTCGCAAGGCTTCTTCCGCCTGTTCGCGTTCAGCAACTTCCGTCTTGAGAAGCTCATTGGCGGCTTTTAGCTCAGCGGTGCGTTCCTCGACTCGTCTTTCTAAGTCATCATTTGCTTGTTCCAGTGCTGCTTGCGATCGCTTGCGTTCGGTAATATCCCGCGTCACTGTGGCAAAGCCGCGCAGCCGTCCATCGTCGCCTCGTAAAGCAGTCACGACAACATTTGCCCAAAACTGCGACCCGTCTTGGCGCAAGCGTAAAGATTCCCATTCACACCGACCTTCTAATGCTGCCTTTTTGAGGACTTTCTCTGGCTCACCACTTCTAATCTCTCTGCGGGGAAAAAAGCAGGAAAAATGCTGACCGATAATTTCCTCTGCCTGATGCCCGTTGAGCCTTTCCGCCCCTTTGTTCCAACTAACAACTTGCCCGCTGGTATCGAGCATATAAATTGCATAGTCTTTGACATTTTTGATTAACAAGCGGAAACGCTCTTCGCTTTGCCGCAGCTCTTCTTCTGCCTGTTTGCGCTCGGTAATGTCACGGGCAGCGGCGTAAATCAATTGCTCTTCTGGGCACAAGGCGGCATTCCACAGTAGCCATTTGTAGGTGCCGTCTTTGCAGCGGAAGCGGTTTTCAAAAGTAACGGTCTCCTTGGTACTAGACAGTTCCTGCAATTGAGCCAGGGTAGATTCCCGGTCTTTGGGATGAATAAATGAAATCCACGGCTTGGCTAGAAATTCCTCAGATGTGAATAAGAGCGTTTTTTCGCACATCGGGTTTAGCCGCTTGAAATACCCGTCAAAACCAGCGATGAAAAACATATCCAGCGAGAGTGTAAAGAAATGATTGTTCTCAGCTTCCACTCTGCTGCTCTCGGTAATTGGGGATTCTGCCGCTTGGATTGCCATTTTTTACTTCACCTACCTAGTTCGCTCAAGTCATCTCCTTTATGCTTTCCCTGATGTTAACGGAGACTCTAGTCCTGATTAATGCTCAAATTTGGCGATGCATGTCTACACATCATATAGTTTTTTATTTATTACTTGACAGTTATTAACATTTTTTATACGGAAGATTTTGATTTTGGATGTACAATGCCTTGCTATATATCGCTGGTAAGGAATTCTGAATCATTTCGCAGAGAATCGCCAACTCCATTGAGGAGGCTCTCGGAGATATCGCGACCACAAGCCTAGGGGGGTATGCTACCCTTCAAGCGACCTCTCGGCTAACTCCAGGCAAGCAGGGTTTTTAGGGTATATTTCCAGGCATGGGGAGGCACTATCCACAAGCGGAGAGATAAATAATGAGTTTCCCGGTTTATTTGTGGCTGGGTTTGGTGTGGATTCACCCTCATATTTTGTTTGAGTCGTTGGCCTATGCGATCGCTTTCCGTTTATTAATCAAAACTGCTCGCAAAGACGCGATCGCACCCACGCAGCGCAGTTCGGTAATTGTCGGCGGATTGGTTGGGGCGCTAGTTGGTGCAAAAACGCTGGTTTTACTACAGCACATCGATTTAATTAGGAATGATTAGCAACTATTCTTTTTAGTTATCTTTCAAGGAAAAACGGTCGTAGGGGCGCTACTCGGTGGATTGATTGGTGTAGAAATTACCAAGAAAATGATTGGTGTCAATCGATCTACCGGCGATGTTTTTGTTTATCCCTTGATTGTGGGAACGGCGGTGGGACGGATTGGCTGCTTTTTGACAGGATTAAGCGACCGCACTTACGGCATCGCCACTCATTTACCTTGGGGAGTAGATTTTGGTGATGGCATTCCCCGGCATCCGACCCAATTATATGAAGTTATTTTTTTACTAACTTTAATGATATTTTTACAAATTCGCAGCCGTTACCATCGGCAAGAAGGCGAATTATTTAAGTTTTACATGGTTTCTTATTTAAGCTTTTGCCTGCTCATTGATTTCATTAAGCCGGATTTTCATTCCCTCTACGGGCTTACTATTAGGAATACATATTTTAGCTTTGGTTATCTTAGAATTTTTATCGTTTATAATCGTAAATTTATTGTCTATTTATAGGATTGCTCAAATTGGAACCATACTAATTTTTTCTATTGGATTATCTCAACTTCTGTATGTAATCCCAATTATTTTTTGGCTAAGACGGCAACAAAGATGGGCATTGATGAAAGGAGTGCTTATTGGAGCAGTTCTCACTGCTTTACTCAACGGTAGTTGCTGGCTCTTAATCCTTTCCGTAAGCCGGTAAATATTACAATTCCCTGACCCAGCGGCACTATATTGAGCGGCTGCTATTGGCGGCTTTTTTCGTCTTCTTTTCAATTTTGAAAGAAATGGGACGAGGCGATTGAGGCGTGAGGTTCGATGGAGATTGGCTAGAAACAGAACGCATGGCTGGCGACGTCTGGTCTTTAATCGACGAGGGTTCGTCTTCGTGGCTTCGCAAGAAAGGAAAACTAGATAGTTTGTCGTAGTTAGATGCGATCGCTAAAAACGCACCTCCCAGAATATACACCGGCAACGGCAGCGTGAACTGTTTCAGCCACTGATAGATTTCTGCGAAGCCAAACAGCAGCAAAAAACTGGCAACCCACACTCTCATATTTCTACCCAACCCAATCCCAAATTTATATCTCTATTAAAACCTAGATACCTAAAATAAAATGCGAGAGCCTTTTGTCAGTCTCTCGCGTAAGCAATTCACTTTAGAAAGCTTTAAACCCAATAGTAGGGACTCACGAGCGTGCGCCCCTACCCTTAAGGGTCAGGTTACACTTTCGCTGCCACGGGCTGGCTCTTTCCAGCTGTTAACCGTTCGTAGGTTGCCCGCATCTTCAGACCGACTAATACTTGGAACAAGCCAGTTCCGTTATTGGAGCCTGGATATTCCCGGTGCTTGAGCAAGAGTTCGGTCAGTTCCCCGTGGTACTTAGCCGCAGTTTTGCTGAGGTGGCTTTCGATATAGATGACTTCCTCTAGCTTGTCGAACTGACCATCGACTTCTAGAACGGATACTTCGTGACCATAGTAAGAGTCTGGGCCATAGTACATCTTGATGCCAGGATAGCCGCAGGTAAGCTTGCGACCGCAGGGTCTCCAATCAATCGTAGACCCTTCATCAAATAAATAAGCTGGTTCAAAGCCTTCGACACCATCACGCTGAAGCAAGCGCACTCGCAGGATTTGACCTATCTTCTCTTCCTTGACTAATTGAGTCGGCAACACCTGGATCACAACGTCAGCGTGTTCCTTCTGCGGCTCGATGTAGGCGGTAAAATCTGGGCGGCGAGCATTAATGGCAGCGAGTACGTCTTCGTAACGGTGCCCGCGCTCAGCCATATCCCGCTGAATCTTCCAGGCAATCTTAACGTCATCGCTGATGTCGAGATAAACGCTGAAGTCGAGGAGCGATCGCACTCGCTCATCATACAAAGGATGAAGCCCCTCAATCACAATAATATGGTTAGGATCGACTCGCTCTGGAGGATCGATCTCGCCGGTTTCGTGGTTGTAAATTGGCTTTTCAATGGACTGGCCGTTCTTGAGCGCTTTGATCTGCTCGGACATCAGATCGAAGTTATTCGCCTTGGGGTTCAGCGCCGTAATTCCAGTTTCTTTGCGCTGTTTCCGATCCAGGCTGTGGTAATCGTCCAGGCAAATCACCGTGACGAAATCTTCCCCAAACAAATCTGTTAATCGGCGCAAAAATGTAGATTTACCGCATCCGGAGTCTCCGGCAACACCAATTAGAACCACACGATCCAGCTGACTGGTCATAGCTTCCCTCTAACGCAAAAAATTTTTTCTCATTGAGTTTTAAGCAATCTAAATCCTCAGCCCAGAGGGCACCCCGTTGGTTACTCTTGCAGCTCTTGCGACACAGCAAGAAGGCATAACCAGTCGGAGCTTACAGCAACCTGGAGTAAGGCCCGTTGGGGAAGACTCAAGCTTCGTCCAGTAAGTATTTAATACTAGATGTTACACAGTATCTTACCAGAACGGGATAGACGCTACAAGCTAACCCCAGTGGAATCATCTCGCTCAGTATTTATGCTACGGTTTCCCGTGCATTTTTAGAAAGGAAAAATTAAATTGACTCAATGGAGACATTATTTAAATAAATTGCTGGCTACCCTAAAAAAAGCTAGCGCAGGGTTTCTCGGGTAGCCATCCGGCTACGAAGAATCTCCCTAACCTTGGCAACGTTCACTATCCAGATTCGGTCATTGCCCTCTTTTACCTGCCCTCGGTTAGCAGAGCGATATGTGGTGGAAAGACCGCTTTGTAGCAGAATGTTAACAGAAGGTGGGTTCGGAGATATTTAAGAGCAATGTACAATTCCACAGCAGCCAACGGTACTGCCAATACAGAATCTGGTAGCCGCGTCTTTGTTTATGAAGTGGTGGGTCTGCGTCAGAACGAAGCAACTGACAACGTAAACTACCCGATTCGTCGTAGTGGTAGCGTGTTTATCACAGTGCCCTACAATCGCATGAATCAAGAAATGCAACGGATCGCTCGTTTAGGCGGCAAAATTGTCAGCATCCACCCTCTGGGTGCTGAAAACGGAGCGAATGGCTCTAAGGGTAGCTCCCCCAGCGCCCCTGCTGCGGCAAGCGTTACGTCCGGTGCAAAAGCGACGAATGCTCCTGCCACTTCACAAACCGTCGCACAGGACACTCAAGCACCAAAAGAGAGTAAGCCTATGACTCAAGCGAAGGAAAAAACGGAAAAAGATATTCCCGTTAATATCTACCGCCCGAATAATCCCTTTATTGGTAAGTGTCTGAGTAATGAAGAGTTAGTGGGTGAGGGTGGGATCGGCACCGTTCGTCACCTGTGCTTTGACATCTCCCAAGGGGATCTGCGCTATCTAGAAGGTCAAAGTATTGGCATCATCCCGCCGGGAAATGACAACAAGGGCAAACCCCACAAACTTAGACTGTACTCAATTGCATCGACTCGTCATGGTGACGGAGTTGATGACAAGACTGTATCACTGTGTGTCCGGCAGCTAGAGTACAAGCATCCAGAAACAGGTGAAATGGTCTATGGTGTTTGCTCCACCCATCTGTGCAATCTCCAGGCTGGGGACGATGTGAAAATTACCGGGCCAACTGGTAAAGAAATGTTGTTACCAGAAGATCCGAATGTCAACGTGATCATGTTGGCAACCGGAACGGGTATTGCGCCATTCCGCGCTTACCTGTGGCGGATGTTCAAGGAAAATGAAAGAGCAGTTAACACCGACTACGAATTCAAGGGTTTGGCTTGGCTCATTTTCGGGATTCCCACCAGCCCCAACATCCTGTACAAGGAAGAACTTGAAGAACTGCAACAGCAGTACCCTGACAACTTCCGCCTCACCTATGCCATCAGCCGGGAACAGAAAAACCCCGAAGGCGGCAGAATGTACATTCAGGATCGGGTGGCTGAACACGCCGACGAACTCTGGAAAATGATTCAGCAAGAGAATACCCACACCTACATCTGCGGATTGAAGGGTATGGAAGGGGGAATTGATGAAGCGCTCTCTGCTGCTGCTGCCAAGGATGGGGTGACTTGGAGCGAGTACCAAAGAACTATCAAGAAGGCTGGTCGCTGGCACGTAGAAACCTACTAGGGGCGTATTGGCTGGGAGTCCTGCCTAGCCGTCTCTCCTTGACTCTAATAAAAACCCAGTTTCTTTAAGAAACTGGGTTTCTCAGCTTGATAGCGATCGCTTCGAGCCAACTGGCGCGTCTGCCTTACCAGAATTTCAACTGGGAAGCAGGCGCGTCAATCCTTTGGAGGAAGGATATTTTCCTGATTGATTGCAAGATATTCAGGCGTGCGCATAAATTAGCACAGATGAATATCTTCGCTGATTATTTTTTGATTGACAAAAAGCATCAAAAGGTATATGCAAAACAGTCAGTTGATCCAATGATGAGAATTAAGTTAAATTTAATTAAGTTCACGTTTAAGGTGCCAATGTTCGCCATATAGGGACAAGCCTAAATGTCCTGTCGGTAGCAAATCCAGCTTTTCGCTGGGATTTCCTGCCTAAAGTTTTGATCAATTAGGTAAAAAAGGAATGTTTCAGTTCCTTCTATCAGCTCTCATCCCTTGTTTGTCATAACGCTTTATCTGCGCTGAATCTGCTTCTATTAGCCGTATCTAGAGACAACCGATTTATGAAATTTTCCTGGAGAATATTAGTACTTTGGACATTACCCGCCTTAGTCATTGGGTTTTTCCTCTGGCAAGGGGCATTTGCTGCTGCTCCCACCGACCTGGGCAAAAACACTGCTAGTACCCGCATGACCTATGGGCGCTTTTTGGAATACTTAGATGCCCAAAGAGTTACCAGTGTTGACCTCTATGATGGGGGTCGGACAGCAATTGTCGAAGCTGTCGATCCGGATCTGGATAACCGCATCCAACGGCTGCGGGTAGATTTACCAACCACTGCCCCAGAATTGATTGCGAAGCTGAGAAACGCGAATATCAGCTTTGATACCCATCCTGCTCGCAACGATGGAGCTATCTGGGGATTTTTGGGGAATTTAATTTTTCCAATTTTGTTGATTGCTGGGCTGTTCTTCCTGTTCCGTCGCTCTAGCAACATTCCTGGGGGTCCGGGGCAAGCCATGAACTTTGGCAAATCAAAAGCTAGATTTCAGATGGAAGCCAAAACCGGCGTCAAGTTTGACGACGTTGCCGGGATTGAAGAAGCCAAAGAAGAACTCGAAGAAGTCGTCACCTTCCTCAAACTACCAGAGAAATTCACCGCCGTGGGTGCGAAAATTCCCAAAGGCGTCCTGTTAGTCGGACCTCCCGGAACTGGGAAAACATTACTTGCCAAAGCGATCGCCGGGGAAGCCGGGGTTCCTTTCTTCAGCATCTCTGGCTCGGAATTTGTGGAAATGTTCGTCGGCGTTGGTGCATCCCGCGTCCGCGACTTATTCAAAAAAGCCAAAGAAAACGCTCCCTGCTTAATCTTCATCGATGAAATCGACGCAGTGGGACGGCAACGGGGCGCAGGCATCGGCGGTGGGAACGACGAAAGGGAACAAACCCTCAACCAGTTGCTGACAGAAATGGACGGGTTTGAAGGCAATACCGGGATTATTATCATTGCCGCGACCAACCGTCCCGATGTTCTGGATTCGGCGCTGTTGCGTCCGGGACGTTTTGACCGACAAGTGATGGTGGATGCACCGGATTTGAAGGGACGCCTTGCCGTTTTAGAAGTCCACGGACGGAACAAAAAAATTGCTCCCGAAGTTTCCTTAGAAGCGATCGCTCGACGCACCCCAGGCTTTACAGGTGCTGACTTAGCGAACCTGCTCAACGAAGCGGCTATTTTGACCGCTCGTCGTCGCAAAGAAGCCATCACGATGATGGAAATTAACGACGCTGTTGACCGGGTGGTAGCGGGGATGGAAGGCACGCCGCTGGTGGACAGCAAGAGCAAGCGACTGATTGCTTACCACGAAGTAGGACACGCGATCGTCGGTACCCTAGTGACCGACCACGACCCAGTACAAAAAGTCACCCTCGTGCCACGAGGTCAAGCGCGTGGCTTAACCTGGTTCACTCCTAATGAAGATCAAGGCTTAATCTCCAGATCCCAGCTATTAGCACGCATTACGGGCGCTTTAGGCGGACGTGCGGCTGAGGAAGTCATCTTTGGCGATTCCGAGATTACTACGGGTGCTGGCGGAGACTTGCAACAGGTAACAGGGTTGGCACGGCAGATGGTTACGCGGTTCGGAATGTCTACCCTCGGCCCGCTGTCCTTAGAAAGCCAGAGTGGTGAAGTGTTCTTGGGACGCGATTGGACGAGCCGTAGCGAATATTCTGAGGAAATTGCTTCCCAGATTGATGTCCAAGTGCGGTCAATTGTCGCTAAATGCTACAAAGATGCCTGCAAGATCATGCTCGAAAACCGGGAAGTCATTGATCGACTCGTAGACTTGCTGATTGAGAAGGAAACTATTGACGGTGAAGAGTTCCGCCAAATTGTTGCTGAGTACACAGATGTACCTGAAAAAGAGCAATTTGTGCCGAGTTTGTAAATCGTTTTGAGTTTTGAGTGTTGAATTAATTCATAACTCTTTAGGATATGGGGATGAGGTGGCTCATCCCCGTTTTTTTCATTTGTGCTAGCCAGGGATGGGGGAAGCGATCGCGCGATATCTTCCCATTAAAAATTTTGCGACTTGGTAGCACCCGCTTGCTTGAGCAACTCAATTACCTCGGCGTGTTGTCCACCTTTGTGATGTCCCTCCATAATGCCCAATTCAGCATATTCAAGAGGATTACAGAAACCTTCCGCATTCACATCTGCACCCGCTTCTACAAGGGCACGAACAATATCAAGGTATCCCTCATAGGCAGCATAAAGTAACGGATTAAAATATCCTTCAATGATTCTTTGGTTTACGTCTGCACCCGCTTCAATCAGCATCCTCACGATTTCATAGTGTCCTTGTGCTGCTGCATTACATAAAGCGGTGCTGTCAATGATTCTGTGATTGACGTTCGCGCCAACCTGAATTAACGCTCTAACCTGTTCTACGTTTCCGTCATCAACTGCTTGAATTAAGGCAATTTCATTCATTCCCTCTTCTAAAGCACCAGCTTGTTTAAGCAGGCGAACAATTTTAGGATGTCTCCTAGCTTCTGCCAACATCATTGCTGTATTGCCCTCATCATCTCTGGCATCAAGGTCTGCACCTGCTTCTATCAAAGCCTGTGTTGCATCCGCGTAACCAGGGAGTGCAGCCCACATCAGGGCGGTACGACCATCCTTACCTTTAAGATTGATGTTCGCCCCCGCTTCCACTAACATTTTGACCACCTCAGCACGTTTTCCTGTTGCAAAAAAGCTTTCAGCGACGTGCATCAAAGCGGTTTTCCCCTCACCGAGTCCATCTTCTTCGCTCAAAATATCTAACTCAGCACCTGCATCAATTAGAATTTGAACTACCGGAATATGAACGTAATTAGCCGCATACATTAGGGCAGTTTGACCATTAGAGCCAATAGCATCGATCTCTATCCCCTTCTCAATGGCTGCTTTTACCGCTTCGATTTTCCCAAACATTGCCGCATTAATGAACTCTTCGACATCCTTCTTCTGTAACCGCTCCTTTCTCTTCACGCCCTTGTCAATTTCTCTCTCCCCGTACTTCCGGATATCTTCAGAAACCAAAGGATACAGATAATCGTAAATTTCACGATGCCCGCGATAAGCTGCGTAGCACAAAGGAGTATTAGACTCTTCATACCAAGCATTAACATCAGCTCCTGCTTCTACCAGCATTTGCACCATCTTAAATTGACCGTTGTTAGCCGCTCCCATTAAAGCTGTGTAACTACCTTTGGGGGAGTTGATATCTACGCCAGTCTTCAGCAGAAGCTGCATGATTTCTATATCTCCATCTTCCGCAGCTAATGCCAGAGAAGAGCAGCTACTATCTCCTCCTAGAGGGTTAGCGCCTGCCTCAAGAAGAGCGCGGACAATCTCTACTTGTCCATGCTCAACTGCCATACCTAGAGGTGTAGAGTCATAATTGCCAATGTCAAATTTATTGACTTCAGCACCAGCAGCAATGAGAGCGCGGACAATTTCAAGCTGTCCGCGCTCAGCAGCAACAACGAGGGGAACGGGGTCATCCCATGTTTCTGGATTGACAGCAGCACCAGCGTTGAGCAAAGTTTTTACAACCTCGACATGACCGGAAGCGATCGCTACTATCAATGCCGTCTTTTCTTCCTCCTCATCAAAATTTTCCTCTTCGTCAAACTCTACACCTTCATCTTGGGAGGAGTTTTGCTGCTCATTGGTACCCGCACTACTGATGCTGTTTTCATCTGAGAAAGCATCAACGAACTGCGTAAAGCCTGCAAAAAAGCCTTTTGCTTGATCGGGAGCATCTTCAAGCGCTTCGCTTATCATCTCGCCTAGACTGGCATTGCCCGGTACGGATGACACAGAAATAGTCGGGTTAAACTTGAGACTTTTAGCTATTCCAGATTTAGCATTGACATCTGCCCCTGCCGCCAGCAATGCCTCCACAATGTCTAGATTTCCGATGCTAGAAGCTAACACCAGTGGATGCTGACCCCTGGAATAATTCTTGCGGTTAGCATCCACCCCAGAGTCCAAAAGCTGACGGACTTGCTCGACATCAGATGACTGAATTGCCTTGAATAATCTTTCGATTTTGTTTTCAGCATTCATAAGCTTTCTGCACTCCAATATTGCACGGCGGGGGCATTGATGCCGATAGCGTAGCCCTGATTTGAGGCAGCATCCACCGTGATTTCACCAACAACAAAAAGGCTCCTGTTGGAAAACAGGAGCCTTATCATTTATCAGTTATAAGTCTCTAATTCAAAACTCAAACTAATTAGTCGAGGTCAGGCATAGATAGCACTGGCTCGGTTTCACGGTCAATTCCTTTCTCGAAACCAGCAGCAGCAGCGCGAGCGCGACCGGCGTGCCACAAGTGACCAACTAGGAAGAAGAAACCCATGACAAAGTGGAAACAAGCCAACCAAGAACGGGGAGACACGTAGTTAAACGAGTTGATCTCCGTAGCAACACCACCCACAGAGTTCAGAGAACCCAGAGGAGCATGGGTCATGTACTCAGCAGCGCGACGAGCTTGCCAAGGTTGAATGTCGTTCTTGATCTTGTTCAGGTCAAGACCATTGGGACCGCGTAGCGGCTCTAGCCAAGGGCCACGGAAATCCCAGAAGCGCATTGTTTCACCACCGAAGATGATTTCGCCGCTAGGAGAGCGCATCAGATATTTACCTAAGCCTGTAGGACCTTGTGCAGAACCGACGTTCGCACCTAAGCGCTGGTCGCGGATCAGAAAGGTCATCGCTTGAGCTTGAGAAGCTTCGGGGCCTGTGGGGCCGTAGAATTCGCTGGGATAAACAGTGTTGTTAAACCAGACGAAGCAAGAGGCAATGAAAGCCATCAAGGACACAGCACCGATGCTGTAGGAGAGGTAAGCTTCTCCAGACCAGATTAATGCACGACGTGCCCATGCAAAAGGCTTGGTGAGAATGTGGAAAATGCCACCAGCAATGCAAACCAGACCAACCCAGATGTGACCGCCGACGACATCTTCCAGGTTATCAACACTAACAATCCAGCCGTCGCCACCGAAGGGGGACTTCAGCAGATAGCCAAAGATTACTGCTGGATTGAGCGTGGGACTGGTAATGACGCGAACATCACCACCACCAGGTGCCCAAGTGTCATACAAACCACCAAAGAACATTGCCTTAATCACTAACAGGAAGGCACCGATTCCCAAGAGGATCAGGTGAATCCCGATAATGGTGGTCATTTTGTTCTTATCTTTCCAGTCGTAGCCAAAGAAGGCGGAATACTCTTCCAGAGTTTCCGGACCACGAATCGCGTGGTAAATTCCACCTAAGCCCAGAACGGCAGAGGAAATCAGGTGCAAAACACCAACGACAAAGAAGGGGAAAGTGTCGATCACTTCACCACCGGGACCTACACCCCAGCCCTGAGAGGCGAGGTGAGGCAGGAGGATTAATCCCTGTTCGTACATCGGCTTTTCGGGCACAAAGTGAGCGACTTCAAACAAAGTCATCGCTCCAGCCCAGAAGACAATTAGACCAGAGTGGGCAACGTGAGCGCCCAGCAGCTTACCAGATACGTTGATCAGACGGGCGTTACCCGCCCACCAGGCGAATCCGGAGGACTCTTGGTCGCGTCCGGCACCTGATACGAAACCACTATTAAATGACGTTTGCACGGGGTAAAACCTCTATTGTCATTAACCAAACAAGGTACCGACTTTAAGATTTTAGATTTTAAATTTTAGATTTTAGATTAATAATTATCCAAAACCTAAAATCCAAAATCCAAAATTCTTAGAGTGCGTTACCGCGAGGCAGAACCTCTTCAGGGAAGATAAAGTTCTCGTGGGGCTGATCCTGAGGAGCCATCCAAGCCCGGATACCCTCATTGAGCAGAATAT
>NZ_JACJTV010000049.1 GCF_014698845.1 Coleofasciculus sp. FACHB-1120
TGTTTGACAATGAATATGATTTAGCCCTGGCTGTGATGGAGGGCATGGAATCACGAAGTGAACAAGGTGGGTATACGATGGAGCGTTTTAGGTTTAAATCATCCTAGCTACTTATAGAAGAAGTAATAGATGACTACAAGTTATAGACACAGAAAAAGCAATACTGGCAAATTGCAGAATCAAGAATGGTTGACACAGCGTCAGCAAATTGCCGAGCTAGAGCAGAGATTAGTCGATTGCCAGCAAGTCGAGAAAGAACTGCGTCAACGGGTGGAGCTGTATGCACAAGTCCTGGATGCTATCCCAGATTTAGTAAGGTGCCAAAACTCCCAATCGCGCCTAGTGTACGCCAACAAAGCATTTTGCGACTTTTACGGCATGACAATGGAACAGCTTTGCGATCGCGAGCCGATAGATATTCCCTTGAATAACCGGGATGCTACTCAACAATCTGTCCTAGATGATGCCTATGTAGTGAATACTGGGCAAACGCTCCACATCCCTCAAGAACCTGTGACTCGTTATGATGGGCAAGTCTATTTATTTGACACCGTTAAAGTTCCTATTTTTAATGCTGAAGGCAAAGCTGTCAAAATTGTGGAGTCCAGTCATGTAGCTTTAGGTGATAATCTCTCCGACTCAGCCTTAGTAGAAGTCAATTCAGCAGATATCCGGGAAGAACAGCGAGATAAATTAACCAACTCTCTTACTTATTTAAATAGCCAGATTATCGAGCGCAGGCAAGCAGAACAAGCCTTACAGGATCTGATCGCCGGAACTGCCTCAGTTACTGGCAAAGATTTCTACCCGATGTTTGCACAGCATCTAGCCGCAGCGCTTGGAGTTCGCTACGTTATCGTGGCAGAAGCATCTGCCTGGGAGGATGATACACCTGTCCGAGCCAAAGTTCTTTCCTTTTGGAATTCGGACAGCTTGGGCGACAACTTTGAGTACGACTTAGTCCATACTCCTTGCGAAAGCATCTTTACACAAGAAACTCTGGCGGAAAACAACGGGATCAGTTGCTACCCCCAAAATGTGCAGTCATTCTTCCCCAAAGGCGAAGCTTTAGCGGCTTTGGGAGGAGAGTGTTTCCTGGGCGTTGCCCTTTTAGATTCAACATCCAGTAAACCAATTGGTCATATTTGCTTTATCGATGATAAGCCCCTCGTGCAAGAGCAACGGGCAAAAGCAATTATGAGTATTTTTTCAACGCGGGTTAGCGCCGAACTGGAGCGCCAGCGGGCTGAGGAAGCGCTAGAGCGATCGCAAATGCAACTGAAACTTTCCCATGAGCAATTAGAAAACTACAACCGGATGCTGGAAGGGAAAGTTCAAGAGCGAACACTCAAGCTGCAACAAGAAATAAGCGATCGCCAAAAAGCCGAACAATCCGCTCAATCCGCCAACCGCGCCAAAAGCGAATTCCTCGCTAACATGAGCCACGAACTCAGAACCCCCCTCAACGGCATCCTCGGCTATGCCCAAATCCTCAAACGGGACAAAACCTTAAATGAGTCGCAAAAAGATGGTTTAGGCATCATTCACCAGTGCGGCGAACATCTATTAACCCTGATCAATGACATCTTAGACCTCTCCAAAATAGAAGCCCGGAAAATGGAACTCCATCTAAGTAACTTTCATTTTCCCCAATTCCTTGAAGGCATCGTCGAACTGTGCGGTATTCGTGCCCAACAAAAAGACATCTACTTAACCTACCAACCCATCGCCCCACTTCCGATGGCAGTCCAGGGTGATGAAAAACGTTTGCGGCAAGTCTTAATCAACTTACTTAGCAACGCGATCAAATTTACAACCACTGGCGGCGTCACCTTCCAAGTCAGCTATCAAGACGGAACATTTCGGTTTAACGTAGAAGACACCGGCGTCGGGATGGCATCAGAGCAACTAGAAGAAATCTTCTTACCCTTCCACCAAGTCGGAGAGCGCGATCGCAAAAGTGAAGGCACCGGCTTAGGCTTAGCAATTAGCCGTCAATTAGTACAAATGATGGGCGGCGAAATCAAAGTTAATAGCATCTTAGGGAAAGGTAGCGTTTTTTACTTTGATTTAGATTTACCCTTCGTTGACCAGTGGGCAGATATCGCCCAAATAGATGAACGCCCGATCATTGGTTATTTGGGCGACAAACGCAAAGTTCTCATCGCCGACGATCAATGGGAAAATCGTTCGATTCTCGTAAAAATGTTAGAGCCATTAGGGTTTGAAATTATGGAAGCCACTGATGGGTTCGACTGCATAACCAAAGCACAGGAGTGGCAACCTCATGTAATTTTTATGGACTTAATGATGCCCACCCTCAATGGCTTAGAAGCCACTCGTCGAATCAGAAAGTTACCCGATTTAACGGTCGTTGTGATTGCGACTTCAGCCAGCGTTTTTGATTGCGATCAACAACAAAGCTTTCAAGCCGGTTGTAACGATTTCCTGGCAAAACCTATCCGAAACCAGGAACTTTTAGAAAAGGTACGAGGTTATTTGGGGCTGTCATGGGTTTATGAAAAAATTAAAAATAAAGAATTCTTGAAGCCTTCCGCAGCGATGGTGCCTCCGCCTGTAGAGGAAATCGCGGCTCTCTTCGATCTCGCAATGATGGGCGACCTCAGAGGGATTGCCAAGCGAACCGCTCAACTGGAACAGATGAATCAGGACTGGATACCGTTTGCCAGCCATTTACGTCAATTAGCCAAGGGCTTTGAAGAAAAACAAATTTTGGAATTTATCAAACAATATAGAGAAAATAAATGAGCGTAGAAATTCCCCACAAAGGCATAATCTTAATTGTTGATGATACTCCTACAAACTTAGGGGTTTTATTCGACTTTTTGGTGGATTCCAGCTTCAAAATTTTGGTAGCTCGGGATGGCGAAAGTGCTATTCAAAAGGGGGAATACGCCCTGCCGGATCTCATCTTATTAGATGTACTGATGCCGGGAATGGATGGGTTTGAAACTTGCCGTCAACTGAAAGCTAATCAAGTTACGAAAGATATCCCTGTGATTTTTATGACGGCGCTTTCCGAGACGGTCAATAAGGTTAGAGGTTTAAGCCTGGGAGCGGTCGATTATATTACTAAACCACTTCAACATGAAGAAGTTTTAGCTCGCATTACTGTCCAACTGAGCATCCAGAGTTTAACGAAGAAGCTGAAAGAACAAAATGTGCTTTTAGAACAAGAAATCCAAGAACGTATAAGAGCAGAGGAAGCGCTGTTGCAGCTTAAAGAAGAACTAGAAGAACGGGTAGAGGAACGAACTGTTGAACTTTCTCAATCCAATGCTCTGCTAAAACAAGAGATTCAAGAGCGGATTTCTACAGAGGCAGTATTACAACAATCAGAAGCACGCTATCGAGAACAAGCGCATCAGCTAGAACTCGCCTTTCGCCAAATCCAACAGACTCAAGGCCAACTGATTCAAAGCGAACAACTGGCTAGTTTAGGACAGTTAGTCGCCGGTGTCGCTCATGAAATGAATAACCCGGTCAACTTTATCTATGGAAATATTACTCACGCGGATCACTATATCCAAGACCTGCTGCACCTGCTGAATCTTTATATCCAGGAATTTCCCAATCCGGGGCAAACTATTATCGAGGAGGCTCAGGTGATTGACCTGGATTTTCTCGTTGAAGACCTGCCGAAACTGTTGGGTTCGATGAAGAGTGGGGTTGAACGCATCCGCGAAATTATCCAGTCTTTGCGAAACTTCTCTCGCGTCGATGAGGCTCAGATGAAGCCGGTGAACATTCACGATGGGCTGGACAGCACTCTGCTGATTTTGAACAACCGGCTGAAATCCAAGCCTGACTATCCAGGTATTCAGATCGTTAAAGAGTATGGCAAGCTGCCTCCTGTAGAGTGTTATGCAGGTCAAATGAACCAGGCGTTCATCAATGTGTTGTCGAGTATGATTGATGCTTTGGAGGAGTATGACCGTAAGCGATCGCCTGAAGAAATACACTTCTCCCGCAGTACCATTCGGATTTGCACCGAAGTAACTGATCGCGGCTTTGTGACCATTCAGATTATCGATAATGGTCCGGGTATTGCGGAGGACGTCCGTACTCACCTATTTGACCCCTTCCTGATGCCGAAAACAAATGGTAAAGGCACGAAGATTGGGTTGTCCCTTAGCCATCAAATTGTCGTGGACAAACATGGTGGACAGATGCAGTGCAATTCAGCGCCCGGAAAAGGTTCGGAATTCATTATTGCGATTCCGATTCGACAGAATCTTCAGAAAACGCCTTCATTCGAGTCAATGTAATGTCAACGTCATCAGGGAAAAGACATTTAACGAGACATTGAACTGCACAGCAAATTCTGATAGCGGGTGATGGAAATTCCCCTCACCGAATATCTCGGTTTCAATTTGTGCAGCTTAAATGTACGGCAGTTTATTGCTCTCGGCGTCGTCGTCTAGCCGCAGCCCGACGCCCTTGTAGAGACACAATTTCTGCTTCGCTGCTTTCCCTCGCCACGCGAATCAGCAGCCCCGCTGCAATCAAACTCGCAATCATTGAATTGCCACCATAGCTAAATAACGGCAAGGGCAAACCCGTAGTAGGTAGAACGCCAGTCGCAACGCCAATATTTAGCAGTGACTGCCCCACCATCAAAATCATGGCTCCAATCGCCACCAGCCGGTGAATCGGATTTTGCGCCTTTATTGCCACAATCAGCGCCAGTGTCGCATAAGCCATCAGCAGTAGTAGCAGTAGTAAACTGCCTGCAAAGCCAAATTCTTCTGCATACACCGCAAAAATAAAATCGGTGTACTGAATCGGCAAGTAAAACAGCTTCTGTTGCGATAGCCCAAAACCAGAACCCCAGGTGCCGCCAGAACCAACTGCCAGTAAACTTTGAATCAACTGGTATCCGTCTTGCATGGGGTCAGCCCAAGGATTCAAAAACGACATGATCCGACGGCGTTGATATTCTTTGACGCTGATACTGATGGTTGCTAAGAGCAACCCGCCCAGCGCCGTTCCTCCCAAGTAGGAATAAGGCAACCCAGCAGCAAGCGCGATTAGCCACAAAGTCATCCCGCAAAGCGCAGTTGTGCTTAAGTTGGGCTGTAGCAAAATCCCCAAAAGCACGCAGCTAAAAATTAACAGCCAGGTCAAGCGGACTTTCCACGTTAGCCTGTCCCAATGTCCAAAAATCCGAGCGCCTTGCAACACCAGGAATGGCTTGATCAACTCAGAGGGTTGCACGGGAAATGGTCCCAAGGCTATCCAGCGGGTTGCGCCATTGGTAGTGGTTCCCACTCCTGGAATCAGAGTGATGAAAATCACTCCCAACAGGAGTATGACAAACCAATCGGCGATCTCTAGAACAGAACGCAGCGGGAAGTTCACCACCAGGTTAAATGCGATTAGTCCCAAGATGACTGAGACGATTTGGCGCTTAAAGTAGTACATTCCATCCCCAAACTCATTATCAGCGCTGGGATAGGAAGCCGAAAACAATACGACTAACCCGATAAACAGCCAGAGGAAGGTGAGCCACCGCAACAATCTGGCATCTATTGCCCAATCTTGGGCAGAGGAATTAAAAACAGGAACTAGCTGGCGTAAATTCACAGCGACTTGGCGTATAGGTAACATTCAGTGGCAGGGAATCTCAAAGCGATCGCTCTGGCGGATGCATGGAGTGCTGCTCGCTCCCCAACATTAGCAGCGGTACCGACCAAAATGATAAGGCGCTTTGCTCTATATCGGTTTATCCACGCTCGAATTTCTTTGCTGTTCTTTGAATTTTTTTGACAGCTAACGGCATCAGGCGATGCTTTCTCAATCAAAAATTTATCAATCTCCTCTCTAAATTAAAGCTTTAAATAAGATTGCTTCAGTGAAAATCCTTGTATAGAAGTTAACCGTATGATTACTGAATCAAACTTCCAAATTTCAGTGATCTCAGTAAAAATGCGACCTTATTCCTTCGTAATCTCTATTGCTGCAATTACGCATAATCACACAGGCAACTTAGGGTTTTAGATTAAGCAAGCTGAAAAAGGTCAATAGAACCCCCAGGACTACACAGATCCTTCCCTATTTCCTATAAACTTGAGCGAGATTACTTAGAAATGCAGGTCAAAACCCATCCCATCAATGTAACGGTGCTGATTGTCCTGGCGCTGACAGGATTTATCAGCATCGCCTACATCTTAATCGCTCTCAGTTCATCTTCTCTCTACTCCGCTACACATCCAGCGGTCGTACCTTGGATAGGTGAGCAGCATCGCTGTGAGACAAGCGGTAGAACTTGGAGAGAAGAGAGAGAAGAAGAATGCTTGGATTATGAACACAGCGCTGAGTTTTAAAAGAGTTTGGTTTACATACAATTCCAGAGAAATTATTGACAAAAAGTCAACAAATGCTTATTCACTAAGCTTAGTTGCTCTTTTTCAAATCTAATTCTGATCCCATTTCACAAATTGCCTGCAACAGAATCCTTATCCATCCTCCCAACTGTATCCATAAAAAGGGGACTTTGAGCATCGAAAGTCTAGCGCCAATCAAGCGGCTTGCTAAGAGAGTCACAAAAAAAGAGGTCATCAAGACCTCTTTGCAATTGAATCTTATCAAAATGTTGAAAATTCCGTAACCAAGCCTATTTCAGCAAATTAAAGTAGACCAGTATTTACTCCTGGCTTACCAGTAGCCAGTTCAACCTTAACGATTTTTCCACCCATTTTCATAATCCGCTGCTGCTCGCGAAACCAGTTTTCGTAGGGAACGAGTTTCGTGAAATAAGTGTTTTGCAATTCCCGCTGAGTCCGGATACGGGTCTGGCTGGGAACACAGGCAGTAATTTTAAACATCCGCATGGGTTAATTTCTCCTAGTCAGGTGGTGAGGAAATTTTTGATCTCAATCAATCTTTGGATTGGCGTATCTATAAGACACCGAAGGCTGGGAGTCAAGAGTCAAGACTAGACCGCTAAAACTTATCAACTCAATTTTCGACAAGCCTTTGACGAGCTAGCATTCACTCCAGACTTCCCAGACTTCACCAGACAAAACGCAGTCGCTTAAAACTTAAGCGATTAACGTACGCTTAGCTCAAGCCAGAGCAGATGTAGTCTAAATAAACACCCATTTCCTTACCAGCATCAGCACCGACCAAGCTGGCGGTAACTTCTTTCATTGCTTGGATAGCTTGCACAGTAGCGGAAACAGGAACACCCAGGGAGTTGTAGGTTTCCTTCAAGCCATTCAGCACACGCTCATCCAAGATGGAGGGGTCACCAGCTAGCATGGCATAGGTGGAATAGCGGAGGTAGTAGTCCAAGTCGCGGATGCAAGCAGCATAGCGACGAGTGGTGTACATGTTGCCACCGGGACGGGTGATATCAGAGTACAACAGGGACTTAGCAACCGCTTCCTTAACGATGGTGGCGGCATTGGCGCTAATGGTGGTTGCTGCACGAACGCGCAGTTCGCCAGTTTTGAAATAGCCTTTGAGCTTTTCCAAAGCACCAGTGTCAAGGTATTTACCTTGAACGTCGGAGGAATTAATAACAGCAGTAATTGCGTCTTGCATTTTTCTTGTTTCCTTATCTTACGTAGTCAGGTTCAAATCCTCAGCAGGGGAAGGGAAATACCCTACTGCATGGCACCAATCACGTAGTCGAAGTAAGCGCCTGCTTCAGAAGCATCTTCGCCAGACATCATGGAGGAAGCAGCATTCTTCATAGCGCGAACGCCTTCGGCAACTGCGTCAACCGGGGTACCCAGAGACTTATACATTTCGCGAACGCCAACCAAACCGATTTCTTCAATCGGGGTGACATCACCAGCAACGACTCCGTAGGTGATCAGACGCAGGTAGTAGTCCATGTCCCGCAGGCAGGTAGCGGTCATTTCTTCACCGTAAGCGTTGCCACCGGGAGAAACAATATCAGGACGCTTTTGGAACAGTTGGTCGCCAGCTTGCTTGACGATGCGCTCGCGAGAGTCGGTCAACGTTTGGGCAATCCGGAGGCGACGCTCACCAGAGGTCACAAAGTTCTTGATCCGGTCTAGTTCGCCTGGGCTAAGATAACGAGCCTCGGCATCGGCATTCACGATGGATTTCGTGACGATACTCATTTGTGGATTCCTCCAATCAAAAGAAAAGTTTTACCGGACGGTTTGAAACTGGCATTCGCCAAGGAATGTGGAAGCCTGTCACTGCTACAAGAATACTTTTCGGTATCTTTAGCATTTTTCAGTGTAACCATCCGTACACACTGCCTGAGACTCAGCTACCTTCCGCAAATAATTTTGCGGCATTAGGTTCACATTCCAGGTCTCTTCTTAACAGTTTTTAATATTGCTCCTCATTTTGGGGCTTTCAGGGCGATCGCAACGGGTCTCGGTCGGGGTCAGTTCAATAAACTCCCCGCTTTGCCATCCAGATCCCAGAACAAAACTTTCTATTCATGAGGAATAGGGAATGGGTCATCTCAAATCACCCATTCCCTATTCCCAACTCTCGGATTTATCGGCTAAAGCGATTACCGATGTAGGAAGGCGACATATCTGACCAGGACTGTTTCACCAAGTCAGCTGCTGCTTTCACACTGCCTAGATAATTACCCGCTGGCAGGGATGGGAAGCGGTTGTAAGGCACCACATCCTCTCCGAAGTAACGGGCATACTCAGGACTATCCACCATTGCCTCTACAGCCGCCTTCAAGCCGCTATCCGCCAGCAGTTTGTTGTACTGCCGGATTTCACCTTGGGTAGCGGGTGCGCGTCCCAGCAGGTGCCGGAACAGGAACTCAATCACCTTGGTGTTGGGATAGGGGGTATAGAAGCGACGGCGATAGATATCAGAACTCGCAAGGCTCTTCACAAACTCTCGCACCGAGATTTCACCGTTGCGGAGTTTGCTATCCAGATCCGAACGGCGCAGTTCCCCAGGAACTTGACCGCTAAAGATATCCATCACCTGACAGTAGATGGCATTAATCACCTGTGCAGATTCAGCCTGGTTCATCCCTGGATTCATCCGGTAAATCCGTGCAGGCTTCCGCCGCGATGTCCCAACTCCAACTTCAACGGACTGCCCGTCACCGTTAGTAAAGGAACGACCCAACTCGATAAACAGCGGCTTCGTCATGTCGCGCTGACGAGCTTGTGCGGCGATATCTGCGATCGCTTTGCCCATGAGCGGCATCTTCGCCACATCCATGCGCGACTGCACCGGCTTAAAGCTGGGAACCACCAAGTCATCATTCTGCTTGGTCAGTTGGTTATACAGCTTCTCGGTATTCGGGAAGTTTGCCGCTGGCAGAGTCGGGAAGCGGTTGTAAGGCACCGTATCTTCTCCAAACGCCTGACCATACTCTGGGCTATTCACCATTGCGCCCACAAAGCCCCGAAGCCCTTGAGAGGCAAGGATCTGGTTGTACTTGCGGATTTCTACTTGGTCTAGAGGTGCCCGTCCCAAGAAGTGCTTCGTACCCAACTCGATCACCTTCGTGTTCGGGTAGGGAGTATAGAACTCTTTGATGTAGAGGTCTGAACCTCCCAATGCCTCAATAAATTCCTTGAGGTTAATTTCACCATTCCGCAGCTTGCTTTCCAAGTCGCTGAATTGGTTCTTCACGATATAGGGTTCAATATCGCGCTCAAAAATTTGCCGGTATGCTGCCCGGATTGTGTTTTGCACCAACGCCTTGTCGGCGGTTTCTGTCAGCTTAAAGACCTTGGTTTGCTCGCGCTTCTTGCTGACACCCTGGTTGATGCGGAATTGAATATCGGGTTCCGTCCGCAATTGCGTGACTTGACCGAGTTCCACAAAACGAGGAGTTTCTTGAGTCTCAATTTTCAGAGCCGTATCGGCAATGCTGCCAATCCGAAGACCACGCAAGCTGACACCAGCTGGAGTCAGATACCGCTCGTAAGGAACCGTATCTTCCCCAAATGACTCGCTGTATTCGGGGCTATCGATAATCGCGTCAACCAGGGCGTAAAAGCCTTTTTTGGCGCAAATATCAAAATACTTGTTGGTTTCCTGACGCCCGTAGGTGGGACGACCCAACAGACGGCGGTGGATATACTCAATCGACTTGGTGACGTAGAGCGAAGTCCAGTACAACTTGCGGAACAAGTCGGACTTAGCCAGAACGCGGATGAACTCCCGCACTGTGGTTTCGCCGTTTTCCAGCTTGATTTCCGCCACCTTGAGGCGCTGACCTTCATAGACATCCCGCCCAAATACTTGCAGGTAGGCTGCCTTGATCACCGCTTGGGTGGAACTTTCAGAGTATTTGACGCTGGAATTCTGTACATACCGTTTGAAGGATGTGCCGCCGTTCGCTCCTGGACCGGGAAGTTGATCCAGTTTGAACACTTTCGGTCCCAGAGAACCCGGAGCTTTGGGACGAGCTGCTGGGTTGCTCAGTTGGTTGTCAATTCCTGGACCTTGACGGATCAGGATACGACGAGTATCTTTACCAAACGGAGCGGGTCGGGTGTTGGGATTCTTGGTTTCTTTGGGGAAGATTGCCCCAAATTGAATTTCCAGAGGGTCGTTGCCGGAACCATACGGGTGTTGGTCGGGCAGTGGTCGCTCATAAGCCGCAAAGGTAGTGATGAACTGTGGCACCTTGCGGAAAGGCGCACTGTAGTTCAACAAATCTTGCTGCGGTCCCCAGTTGCGACACTCCTGCGCTTCTTGACCTAGACCCCGAATGTAGGGTACGGTTTCTTCGCCGAAGTAGTCGGAATATTCCTTAGAGTCCACCAGGGCATCCACAAGACCGGGTAGACCTTTGTTGGAAACGATGGAGAAGTATTCTTGTACTTCTTCACGGCTGGATGGTCCGCGACCCAGGAAGTGACGGAATGCCAGTTCCAGAGCGCGACTGTTGATATATGGCTCGTAGAAGTTTTTGCGGTAAAGAGAAGATTTACCCAAGCGACGGATAAATTCTTTCATCGAGATGTCGCCATTTCTGACCTTGGATTCTAGGTCAGAGATGCTAAGGCTGTAAGCGCGAGTAATATCGCGCTCAAAGACTTGCCGATAGGCGGCTTTGATGATTTCTTGCTTTTCCGAAGATGACAAACCGGGCTTCATGGCGTATTTAGGACGCCGCTCGGCTGAATTAAAGTAAATTTGGGGCAATTGCAGACCTTGCTGGTCACCAGAAGGACGCTGCCGCAATTTGTCGGAGGGGGTGGGGGCGCGGAATTCGCTAATCAGCACTTCAAAGTACTGGTTAACAATCGTTGTCCCTTCCTCGTCGCGTCGGAAATAACCCAAGGCGGCTGCCCGCATTTCCTGCAATGCCACAATCGTCGCTTCGCCAGAGCAAGCATTTTCGATGATTTCCCGCAAACCCCGCGTGTTGACCGCGATGATGTTGGGGTCTCCAGCAACAATTGCGTAGGTCAGGTAGCGCAAGAACCAGGATAAGTCCCGCAACGACTTCTGCATATTGCCCGGACCATAGCGGGCAACGTTAATCGGTCGGAAACCAGCTGGGGTAGGACCGCCACCGCCAGCGCTGAAGAGCGATCGCAACCCCTGCAAAAAGCCACCGCTGCTTTCCACATAGGTGACATTTCCCAGCGCCATCCCTTGTTTGACATCCGGAACGTTCGCCGTCACCAATTCGGGTTCGCGAGGCTTTTCTAAGAAAGCCATCGGAGAACCCCCGACGAAAATCCGGTTAGCTGCGCGGGACACAATCAGGTCTGCATTTTGGGTGAGCGTTTGAGCAATCTCAAGACGCCTGCTGCCAGAACTGAAATAGCTCTTCAGTTCATCCAGCTCACCCCTTCCTAAGAAGCGGTCTTGTTGTTCCGCTTGCGAAATAGTTGCAACTGGTACTGTTTGATATAGCTGCGGACGCGCAACTGAGCTTCCACCACTTGCCTTAACACTCATTGGATCTCAAAAGCTCCCTATTCTAAATCGTCACTGCGTTAAACATGACCAGAGTGCCACTGATGAATGATGAATTGAGAAGGTTGTAAGGATTCAAGTTAACCAACCGCCACGGGGGCGACTTACCCTGCGAAAGTGGCTTTTTCCCTACGGCTTATGGCTTATCAACTTTATTCTTGCGCCTTCAACATCTCAGCGTTCATCTTCGAGCCTTTATCCTTCAACTGCCTGGGGTTAATCAGCTCAGCTTTTAGATTAAAACTTTTCGGGCTTCTCATACTGGTTTGTTAAAAAGTGTGTAGAACCCTATCTAGGTGTTCACAAGGTCATAATACTAAATGGCGGCAGATTCCCTGAGAATAGCGATAAGTTTTGTTACTTAAGCCGCCGTCTACCTACAGATGACCTGCCCGGACATCTCTAACTTTACCCTTTAACGTGATATGGAAATCAGGCAGGATATCAGCTCCGCCGTCCAACGACTTTACGATACTTACCCTTTTCCACCAGAACCTCTGCTGGATAGTCCGCCTCCCGGCTACAACTGGCGCTGGAATTGGCTAGCTGCCTATCACTTTTGCACCAGTCAAGTACCGCAAAAGCAGAATGTCCGCATTTTAGATGCTGGATGTGGCACGGGTGTGGGGACAGAGTACTTGGTTCACCTCAATCCGGCGGCTCAAGTGGTGGGAATTGATTTGAGTTCGGGCGCTTTGGAAGTTGCACAAGAGCGCTGTCGTCGTTCTGGGGCAAATCGCGTCGAGTTTCATCACAAGAGCTTGTACGACGCGCAGGAACTGCCGGGGGAGTTTGATTTAATCAACTGTGTTGGGGTTTTGCATCATTTGCCCGATCCGATTCGGGGAATTCAAGCCCTGGCGGCAAAGTTAGCGCCAGGAGGCTTGATGCATATTTTTGTTTATGCTGAGCTGGGGCGCTGGGAAATCCAGTTGATGCAAAAAGCGATCGCGCTTCTTCAAGGTGAACGGCGAGGCGACTACCGTGATGGCGTTCAGGTGGGGCGTCAGATATTTGCCGCTTTACCAGAGAATAATCGACTGGTTAAGCGAGAAAAAGAGCGTTGGTCTTTAGAAAATCAGCGGGATGAATGCTTTGCGGATATGTACGTTCATCCCCAGGAAATCGACTACAACATTGAAACCGTTTTTGAACTAATTGATGCTTCGGGTTTAGATTTTGTCGGTTTTTCTAATCCCAAAAACTGGGAATTAGAGCGGCTGTTGGGGAAAAATTCAGACTTAATCGAACGGGCAAAAAATTTGAGCGATCGCGAACGTTATCGTTTAATCGAATTATTAGATCCAGAAGCTGTCACTCACTACGAATTTTTCCTAGCACGTCCTCCCCTATCCAAAGCAGATTGGTCATCGGATGGGGCACTACTGGCAGCCATTCCAACGCGAAACCCGTGCATGGATGGATGGCCTAGCCGCTGTCTGTTTAACTACGATTATCAGATTGTCAATTTGTCAGAAGGAGAGTTTGAATTTTTGCAAGCGTGTGATGTTAACTCAGAAAAACGTCGAAGCGTAGAAGAAATTTTGGCAGGTGTTTCATTGGAGTTGGAGCTTGTGCGATCGCTCTTGAAACAACAGCTAATTATGCTGGCACCAAGTTAACAACTAGGTAACGGTTAATGGGTAATAGGAAATTCGAGGCGATTCATTTCCTATTACTATTCCCATTGCCAATATTTCATATATCAATTCAGATTGCCATACATATTGGCATACATTTAGTTACCCTGGTTTGGCTGTGGGTTTGTTGGTTCTGCCTCCCAGATGATCTCGCGTTTTGGTTCTTCGTTACCGTCGTCTGGAATCTCAGCCGGCGTTGGTTCTGGGATTTCGGCTGGAGTTGGTTCTGGAATCTCAACCGGCGCTGGTTCTGGGATTTCGGCTGGAGTTGGTTCTGGAATCTCAGCTGGCGCTGGTTCTGGGATTTCGGCTGGAGTCTCAGCAGGGGTTGGTTCTGGGACTTCGGCTGGAGTTGCTTCTGGAGTCTCAGCAGGGGTTTCAGAAGGCGCTTCATCTCCGGCTTCAAACTCAATCGTGATAATCGGTTTATCCTCCTGATAGATAAAGGCTTCCATATCTCCTATCGGGTTTCGGGCACTGTTAAGGCTTTCACCATCATAGGGAGGAGTGCCATTGAAGAATTTTTCAAGCCGGTAGGTTTGAGCCACGGCTGGGGAAGCGATAAAGGCACTTAATCCAATGATGCAGATTAACCCTTGAGTTTGAGGTTTCATTTGACCAATACCTCCTCAACTACAGCTACCTGTAGTCTATATAACCACCAAAATTAAACGAAGTTTCCAGTTTATAACCTTTAGTGACTTCTGTAAAACTTGAGTGAGATAATTAGTTCGGAGGGAATCGGCAACAGTTGCGATCGCAACTATACTCCTTTGATTGTTTTTTCATCACCAAAACTTGATTTTAAAAACATAAAAAGCAAGCTTTGGTAGCATCAGTAATAAAGACAATTGCTTGCTACCAAAACAATAGAAAATGTCATTATTTTGTGGGACATAATAAACAAATCCCCCAACTTTTCTTTAATAAAGGAAGCTGGGGGATTTAATTATATGAAAAAGGCAATTCCTAGGAAACAACCTTCAATTTTTAGCGATGGATATTGAAAAATTTTCGGGGATTGGATTAAAGCTACAAAACCTAATAAAACTGCTGAATCTAGCGTCGGGTCTTACTAACTGCTTAACCCAATCTACAAGGCAAAGGTATGTAGGTTATTTAAGCACCCATCCTTACCTATGAAGAGATAAAAACTGAAGGCATTCTTGGAACTTGCATGACTATCTTACTGAACCTGGCTGGTAGGGCTGATTCATGGGTCTTGCCTCTCTTTGTAGCTGGTTTTCTGACTGATTAGGATTGTTGTTTCCAGGCTCTGTTGAATTGCGATTGGTTGCCGGTGTTGCATCCTGAGTTGATTCCCGAACCTCTCTATCGTCGTTAGAGGTTTCTCGATTTTCAGTCGGGTTGCGGGGTTCGATAACGTCGTCGCCCGTATATGGGGGGAGACCGTTGAAAAAGTCTTGTAAGGGTGTGTTTTGAGCTACGGCTGGGGAACTGATAAGGGCAGTTAATCCCAGGATGCCGATCAGCCACTGGGTTTTAAATTTCATTTGACCAATACTTCCTTAACTACGTGTAGTCTCCTAGTACTATAAATTAAACAAGTTTGCTTTTTGTAACCTCTAGCTGCCGACGTATCACCTGAGATAAAAAATCAGGTAGATAGAACAAGCAAGGGTAGCGATCGCTACTGTACCCAGATCGCTAGCGTACTCATTTGATGATTCTTTTGGCGTCAAAAACTGATGACAAGGCGATCGCGCCTTTACGCTTCTGCGTCTGGATTGTTCTTTGTGGTTCGCTTTTTATGAAACGCCATCGATCTTGATGGAGTATCTGGGTCTAGTTCGCAAGCGATCGCATTCTTGATTTTGGCGACGATGCTCTCGCATCAACCGATAACTAGACGTGCCCAATCGCTGTAGGTTAAAACAGCGATCTCGTCCTTGCACTTTCCCCAGAATAACTAACTGTGCGTCTCCAAATCAGACTACTCAGTGCGATCGCTCTTCTAACATCTGCTGCAACGCCGTTCGCGCTTAATTTTCCAACGCCATTCTTCACAACACAGGCGTTAGCGCAAACTTCAGATGCACGGAAAGCGGAAGCTGACCGACTATTGCAGCAAGGGATTCAGCAGTATCAGACCAGTCAATTTGAGGCGGCATTACAGTCTTGGCAACAGGCACTAAGTCTTTATCGAGAAATTAAAGACCGTTTGGGGGAGGGGAATGCGTTGGGTAATCTGGGACTTGCTTACTCTTCCCTGGGAGATTACGTCAAGGCGATTGAGTACCAGCAGCAGCGCTTGGCAATCTCTAAGGGTATCAAAGACCGTTTAGGGGAGGGGATATCTCTAAGCAATCTGGGAATTACTTATCGTTCCCTAGGAGATTATGCCAAGGCAATTGATTACCAGCAGCAGAGTTTGGCAATCATGTGGGAAATCAAAGACCGTTGGCGGGAGGGGCAATCTCTAGCCAATCTGGGAAATGCTTACTATTCTCTGGGAGATTACGCCAAGGCAATTGATTACCAGCAGCAGAGTTTAGCAATCATGCAGGAAATCAAAGACCGTTTGGGGGAGGGGGCATCCCTAGGCAATCTGGGAATGGCTTACTATTCCCTAGGAGATTACGCTAAGGCGATTGACTCCCATCATCAGAGTTTGGCAATCGCACGGGAGATTAAAAATCGTTTCGGGGAGGCGGCATCCCTAGGCAATCTGGGAAATGTTTACTCTTCCCTGGGAAATTACGCCAAAGCAATTGATTACCTACAGCAGCGTTTGACAATCGTGCGGGAAATCAAAGACCGTTTAGGGGAGGGGGGATCTCTGAACAATCTGGGACTTAATTTTCAGAAATCGGGCAACCTTGCTCAAGCCGAAAAAACCCTTCGCGCTGGAATCAAAGTCTGGGAATCTCTCCGGGAGCGATTGGGTGGCAATGATGCTTACAAAGTGTCAATTTTTGAGCAGCAAGCTCTCACCTATGGCCTGCTGCAACAAGTCCTGATTGCCCAAAATCAACCCACTACTGCTCTAGAAATTTCTGAAAGGGGTCGTGCCAGAGCATTTGTGGAGCTACTAGCGACACGCTTCTCCTCCCGTTCCTCTACTCAACCAAATATCTCTACCAGTCCACTCAACATCCAGGAAATTCAACAAATCTCCAAACAAAAAAATGCCACACTGGTTGAATATTCGATTATTTATGACGACTTCAAGAAGATTCAGGGTAAACAAGAATTTTATGAATCAGAACTCTATATCTGGGTAATCCCACCCTCAGGCGAAGTATCATTCCGTCGTGTTGACCTCAAACCCCTGTCGCAGCAACAAAATACAAGCCTTGCAGAACTTGTTATCAACAGCCGTGAATCTATCGGTGTCAGAGGTCGTGGTGGTATCGAAGTATCGCTGATAGATGATGTCAGCCAAACCGAACGCTTACAGCAACTCCACCAACTACTCATTCAACCCATTGCAGAACTCCTGCCTGCTGACCCCAATGCTCGTGTTATCTTCATCCCTCAAGAATCGTTGTTCTTAGTTCCCTTTGCTGCCCTCCAAGATGCCAACAAAAAATACTTAATCGAGCAACACACTATCCTCACGGCTCCCTCGATTCAGGTACTGGCGTTAACCCGTCAGCAACGACAACGGGTTCCAGTGCCCGCCAAGGATGTGCTAGTGGTTGGCAATCCCACGATGCCTAGCGTTGCGCCTAAGATTGGCGAAAAACCAACTCAACTGCCTCCGCTACCGGGTGCCGAGAAGGAAGCGATTGAGATTGCTCGTCTCCTAAATACGACTGCCCTCATCGGTAATCAAGCCACTGAATCTGCGGTTGTTCAGAGGCTACCCACCGCCAAGATGATTCACCTGGCGACTCACGGATTGCTGGATGATTTTCAAGGGTTGGGGATACCAGGTGCGATCGCGCTAACTCCTGCTGGAAAAGATGACGGGTTCCTCACTGCTAGCGAAATCCTGAATCTCAAGCTCAATGCCGAGTTAGTTGTCTTGAGTGCTTGCGATACTGGGCGAGGTAAAGTGACTGGCGATGGTGTGATTGGATTGTCTCGTTCTTTAATTACTGCGGGTGTCCCCAGTGTTATCGTCACTTTGTGGGCAATACCGGATAATCCTTCGGCTTTGTTGATGACCCAATTTTATCGAAATTTGCAACAAAACTCGGATAAAGCGCAAGCTTTGCGAAGCGCAATGCTAACGACGATGAAACAATATCCCAACCAGCCCAGCGCTTGGGCCGCCTACACGTTGATTGGGGAAGCTGAATAAGAAGTTAGGGAAAATAGCCGCAAGCTGCTACAACAATGGGCGGGGCGATACCCACACCGATGCCTAGAATACTTCCTAAATGAGAACCCATGAGCATGAATGCGAAAAATGCTTCTTGGATGAGAACTCATGAGCATGAATGCGATCGCTACCACATAGAACCTTTTAATCTGCTGACATCAGCTTAATTCTTTTTTAAGTAATGTTACCTGTGCATGGTATATTCAAAATGTTTGGTTCTGACCTGTAGTAGTCAGACCAAATAGCACAAGCTGAAACACATCAGTTGTGAACTTGTCAAACGAATCTCAAACAACCACGCCGACCACCGAGGAGTTACCACAAACTGGTTCCCCTATCTCAGAACCAGATAGCTCCATGCAAGAGTACTACCAACTTCAACAAGAGTTGTTGCTGACTACGCTTGCTTTGAGCGGGATTATTTTTATTTCCGTCTGGATTTTTTACTCTCTCAACATTGCCCTGAATTACTTGATAGGGGCGTGCACATGTGTGGTTTACTTGAGGATGTTGGCTAAAGACGTTGAGCGACTTGGCACAGAGAAGCAGCGTCTGAGTAAGACTCGGTTTGCTCTGTTTATTGGGTTGATTATAATCGCAACCCAAGTGAATAAGCTACAGATTCTGCCCGTATTTTTGGGATTTCTGACTTATAAAGCCTCCCTCATCGTCTATATGCTTCGGACTTTGTTTCCCCCGGACACTCGATAGGTTGGACAGTGTTAGAATTCTCCACTCCTTAATCCCTGGAGAACCCTCATTGAATGGAAATGCTAAGTATTCTTTCCGCCTTTAATTCATTCCCGCTCGCCAAACTAGAAGTTGGTCATCATCTTTATTGGCAAGTGGGAAATCTGAAAATTCACGGGCAAGTTTTTCTCACGTCATGGATTGTTATTGGTATTCTTCTGCTGGCTTCCTTAGCTGCCACTCGGAATATCCAGAGAATTCCTAAAGGTATCCAAAACTTCATGGAATATGCCCTGGAGTTCATTCGAGAGCTGACTAGAAACCAGCTCGGCGAGAAAGAATACCGTCCGTGGGTGCCATTTATTGGCACGCTGTTTTTGTTTATTTTTGTCTCAAATTGGTCGGGCGCATTAGTTCCCTGGAAACTAATTCACCTTCCAGAAGGAGAACTAGCAGCTCCCACGAATGACATCAATACCACAGTGGCATTGGCATTGCTAACTTCCTTAGCGTACTTTTATGCAGGTTTTAGCAAGCGGGGTTTAGGGTACTTTAAAAAGTATATTGAGCCGACACCAGTCCTATTACCCATTGCCATTTTAGAAGATTTCACAAAGCCCCTTTCCCTCAGCTTCCGTTTATTTGGCAACATTCTGGCGGATGAATTGGTAGTAGCCGTGTTAGTTCTACTGGTTCCCCTGTTTGTCCCTCTGCCAGTTATGGCTTTGGGGCTATTTACCAGTGCCATTCAAGCTCTAGTGTTTGCCACCTTAGCAGCTGCATACATTCATGAAGCGATGGAGGGGCATGGTGATGAAGGGCATGAGGAGCATTGATCTTACTTAGGGAAGGAAGAAGGATATAAGATGAATAAAATCATCCCTCCTTCTCCATATCGCCTTCGGGATGCCCTCAGTTGATAGAATTTGAGATTTGGGATTTAAGATTAAAAATCTTGACTCAAAACTCAACACTTGTAAGGGCACGGCAGTGCCGTGTCTCTACTCCAAACTCTCTGTTATTTGTTCTGTACTTCAAGGTAAGGAAATAATCATGGATCCATTGGTTGCTTCTGCTTCAGTTCTAGCTGCTGCTCTCGCAATTGGTTTAGCTGCAATTGGCCCTGGTATTGGTCAAGGAAATGCTGCTGGTCAAGCAGTTGAAGGTATTGCTCGTCAGCCAGAAGCAGAAGGTAAAATTCGCGGCACTTTGCTGTTAACCCTAGCTTTCATGGAATCCCTTACCATCTATGGTCTGGTGATTGCCCTAGTGTTACTGTTTGCTAACCCCTTCGCATAACAATTTTTGTTTTAGTAGAGACGTAGTAAATCACGTCTCTACTAAAACAAAGTTTTTTGTTTCTAGTCCTGTTGATGTAAGTTGAACCCCTTGCCTAGGGGTATACAGAATATGACAAGTGAGATAATTTTGCTTGCCATTAAAACTGCTGTTCAAGCATAAAGAGGGAAGAAATGTTTGATTTCGACGCTACCTTGCCCTTGATGGCAGTGCAGTTTCTGCTATTGGCGGCGCTATTAAATGTGGTTTTCTATAAGCCACTGACTAAAGTGCTAGACGAGCGCGACGACTACATCAGATCGAATGAGATGGGTGCGCGGGAACGCTTGGCAAAAGCTGAGCAGTTAGCAAAACAATATGAGCAACAGCTAGCGGATACCCGCAGGCAGTCTCAAGCATTGATTGCAAATGCTCAAGCCGATGCCCAGAAAATAGGTGCTCAAAAAGTAGCTGAGGCACAGCAAGAAGCTGTTGCAAAACGAGAACAGGCGTCTCTAGAGATTGGACAGCAAAAGCAAGAAGCTTTGCAATCCCTAGAAAGCCAGGTGGATGAACTCAGCCGCCAAATTCTGGAAAAAATATTGGGACAGCAGCTGGTCAATAGATAGAGAGCTTGAAGGAAAAGCTGTCATTAGTCATTAGTCATTAGTCATTAGATCAAAGCCAATGACTGATGACTAATGACCAACTTCATACTTCAATGGGATGGGTATCATGGGGACTTTTTTCTTATTAGCCGAGGTGGCTCACTCAGCTGGCTCTGAATTGGCAGAGGCAGAGGGGCATGGTGGTTTTGGACTGAATACGGACATTTTTGAAGCCAATCTAATTAACCTGGCAATTCTTATTGGTGTACTGTTTTACTTTGGACGTAAATTATTAGGCAATATCCTAAGTGAGCGTCGTTCAAGGATTGAAACGGCGATTAGAGAAGCAGAGCAACGCCAGAAAGAGGCAGCAGCTGCACTCTCAGATGCCCAGCAGAAATTAACTCAGGCTCAAGCGGAGGCAGAACGAATCCGCAAAGATGCTGAAGAAAGTGCGAAGGCAGCGAGAGAAGCCATTTTGGCGAAAGCAGCAATGGATGTCGAACGCTTGCAAAGAACAGCCGTTGACGATGTGAACACCGAAAGGGAGCGAACGATCGCTGAACTCAGAGCGCAAGTTTCTGCAATGGCGTTGCAGCGCGTTGAATCGCAACTCAAGAGCCAATTGGATGATGCTGTTCAACAACAATTAATTGATAGCAGCATCGCTAGTGTAGGAGGTCGCTGATGAAAGGTAGTATGGTTAGCGGTGAAATCGTAGAGCCGTATGCAGAGGCATTGATGTCCTTGGCTCAGTCACAGAACCAAACAGAGCGGTTTGGGGAAGATGTGCGATCTTTGTTGGGAGTTCTGGAAAGCTCTGAGGATCTACAGAATTTTCTGGGAAATCCAATTGTCAGCGCTGAAAATAAAAAAGCCGTATTGCAGCAAATTGCTGGCGACGGGCTTCACCCCTACATCCTCAACTTTTTGATGCTGCTGGTAGAGAGGCGACGCATCCTCTTTCTAGAGGAAATTTGCAAACACTTCCAGGCACTTCAGCGGAAGCTGAATCAGACGGTTCTAGCAGAAGTTATCTCAGCGGTGGAACTGTCGGATGCCCAGCAGCAAGCCATCAGTGAAAAAGTCAAAGCGATTAGCGGTGCCCAGCAAGTAGAACTCGATACCAAACTCGATCCAGATTTAATCGGTGGTGTCATCATCAAAGTGGGGTCTCAGGTATTGGATGCCAGTTTGCGAGGACAACTGCGCCGTATTGGCATACGCCTGAACAGTGCCGCCTAAAGTTGAAAATTGAGAGTTGGAAAGGTAAGCAGTTTGTCGGTGGAACTTTTCAGATTGGATGTTGGCAAGTTAAGGAAGTGAAATTTTCAAATCTTAACTTTTAATCTTCAACCTACCACTGCCAAAATAGAGAGCTTCAACCTTTAAGCTACCCTTCGAGAAGGGATTCTCCTCAAAACCTTCAACCTTTAACACAAACCCTTTCCTCCTTTAACAAGTAACCATGATCAGCATCAGACCTGACGAAATTAGCAGCATTATTCGGCAGCAAATTGAACAATACGACCGAGACGTTAGTGTTTCTAACGTGGGTACCGTATTGCAAGTAGGCGACGGGATTGCCCGGATTTATGGCCTAGACAAGGTCATGTCCGGGGAACTGGTGGAATTTGAAGACGGTAGCGTTGGCATCGCCCTGAACTTAGAAGAAGACAACGTGGGCGTGGTGCTAATGAGCGATGGTCGCAACATCCAGGAAGGTAGCTCTGTAAGCGCCACCGGCAAGATTGCTCAGGTGCCCGTGGGCGAAGCCTTGATTGGTCGCGTTGTGGATGCTCTGGCTCGTCCGATTGATGGAAAGGGAGACCTTAACACCACAGAAAGCCGCCTCATTGAATCAGGTGCACCGGGAATTATTGCTCGGCGCTCGGTTTACGAACCGATGCAAACCGGCATTACCGCCATTGACGCGATGATTCCGATTGGTCGGGGTCAGCGGGAGCTAATCATTGGTGACAGACAAACCGGAAAAACTTCGATCGCGGTTGACACCATCCTCAACCAGAAAGAAGAAGACGTGATTTGCGTCTACGTTGCTATCGGTCAAAAAGCTTCTACCGTCGCACAGGTGGTGAACGTGCTTCAGGAACGAGGCGCAATGGACTACACCATTGTGGTAGCAGCGAACGCCAACGATCCAGCAACCCTGCAATATCTGGCTCCCTATACGGGCGCTAGCTTGGCAGAATACTTCATGTACAAGGGCAAGGCGACGCTGATCATCTATGATGACCTCTCTAAGCAAGCCCAAGCTTATCGCCAGATGTCCCTGCTGCTGCGCCGTCCGCCCGGACGGGAAGCTTATCCTGGGGATGTGTTCTATCTCCACTCCCGTTTGCTGGAGCGTGCGGCAAAGCTGAGTACAGAATTAGGTGAAGGCAGCATGACCGCGCTGCCAATTATTGAAACCCAAGCTGGGGACGTTTCCGCCTACATTCCCACCAACGTGATTTCGATTACCGATGGTCAGATTTTCTTGACCTCCGACCTATTCAACTCTGGCTTGCGTCCCGCAGTGAACCCCGGTATTTCCGTGTCACGGGTGGGTTCAGCGGCTCAAACCAAGGCGATGAAAAAAGTGGCTGGTAAGCTAAAGCTGGAGTTGGCTCAGTTTGACGACCTGCAAGCTTTTGCTCAGTTTGCCTCGGATTTGGATAAGGCAACCCAAGACCAGTTGGCACGGGGTCAGCGCTTGCGGGAACTTCTAAAGCAGCCGCAATACTCGCCGCTATCAGTGGCTGAGCAAGTGGCAGTTGTCTATGCAGGTTTGAATGGCTATTTGGATGATATTCCTGTAGAGAAGGTGGCTCCTTTTGCGCGATCGCTGCGGGAGTACCTGAAAACCAGCAAGCCGAAGTACATGGAAATCCTCCGCAAAGAGAAGCAGCTGACAGAAGATGCGGAAGGCATTCTCAAGGAAGCGATCGGTGAAGCTAAGAAGACCTTCATGGCGATGGCGTAACTTGTCCAAAGCGAATAGCTAAGCGCGAATAGCTAATTGTAATCAGCAGCGCTTCGCAATTAGCTATTCGTAATTAGCCACTCGCAAAGGACAACTGACACCGGACAAAACTATGGCAAATCTAAAATTTATTCGCGATCGCATTCAGTCGGTCAAAAACACCAAAAAAATCACTGAGGCAATGCGCCTAGTTGCCGCCGCCAAAGTGCGCCGCGCTCAACAACAGGTGACTGCCACTCGCCCCTTTGCCGACCGCCTCGCTCAGGTTCTCTATGGTCTTCAAAACCGTCTGCGGTTTGAGGAAGCTAATCTGCCTCTGTTGAGAAACCGGGAGGTTCGGTCTGTAGGAATTTTGGTCATTACAGGTGATCGCGGTCTCTGCGGTGCTTACAACACCAACGTCATCCGTCGTGCTGAAAACCGAGCCAAGGAACTACAAGCCGAAGGTCGGGACTATAAATTTGTGCTGGTAGGGCGCAAAGCCATCCAGTACTTCCAGCGTCGTGACCAGCCGATTGACGCTACTTATACTGGTTTAGAGCAAATTCCTACAGCAGCGGAAGCATCTAGAATCGCTGACGAACTGCTGTCCTTGTTCTTGTCAGAGAACGTAGACCGGATTGAATTGGTTTACACCAAGTTTGTCTCCTTGATTAGCTCTCGCCCAGTGGTGCAAACCTTGTTGCCGCTGACTACGCAAGGACTAGAAGCAAGAGATGATGAAATCTTCCGCCTCACAACCCGCGGTGGTGGTTTTGAGGTAACGCGGGAGAAAGTCTCTGCCCAAGTTCGAGAATTCCCACAAGACATGATCTTCGAGCAAGATCCGGTGCAAATTCTTGATGCTCTCCTACCGCTGTATCTAAATAACCAGCTGCTGCGGGCTTTGCAAGAGTCGGCAGCGAGCGAACTGGCGGCACGGATGACGGCGATGAACAATGCCAGCGACAACGCCAAGGAGCTGATTGGTTCTCTTACCCTGAAGTACAACAAAGCCCGTCAGGCGGCAATCACCCAGGAAATTCTGGAAGTTGTCGGCGGTGCCGAAGCGTTACAAGGCTAGATTTAGCTTTTCAACTTAATTCACGCAGAGCGTCTGAATAATCTCAGACGCTTTTTTTTGTTGAATGCACTCGCATCATCGAAAACGACACACTAGACCTCTTGCGTGAATCAGGCAGATTGGGAACGGAGCAGTTCAATATTAACGATCGCGGCAATGAGGTTGAAACGGAATCCAAATCGCCGACGACGATTGCGGTATTGTTCTCCCAGAATGCGGAAAATTTTCAACCGTCGATTGATGTGCTCCGCAATCACTCTCAATCGAGCCAAATGGCGA
>NZ_JACJTV010000050.1 GCF_014698845.1 Coleofasciculus sp. FACHB-1120
TCAAAGGTACGTTTGTCTTTTTGCTGAACTAGCAGCTTTTTTAGAGTTTCAGCTTCTTCAGTAATCTCAATTTTGACAACTCTGACCATCTTGACAACCCTGATAACTCACTCGAAAAGGAGCTTTAATCAATTATGCCATTATTAAACCCAACTGGGATTATTCATCGTGATAAGCTTTCAACCAATCCCCAATCGCGAGAAATCCACGATTCCCAGCAACAACTGCAAGCGTGAACAAGGCTAGACAGAGCGCTTGATTATGGCGTTGTCCCGCCGTGCGTCGAGTATCAGGCAGTTCTGCAAAGGCTTCAACAATGGCAAGCTGAGACATCCGGTATCGCATTATCGCTGAGACGGCTTCACTACCATACCAATTACTTAATTAGAATGAAATAGCCCTGCACTTGAAAGCGAGATTTTTTTTCTGTAGGTAAGAATCTTCCAGTTTTCTCTGCTAGGTAGATCAGGATAGCACCCGACTCAAAAACTGCCATGCCAGTGTCTTGGTCAACAATCGCCGGAATCTTACTATTTGGATTAATTGCGACAAATTCCGGCGTAAATTGCTCTCCCTTCGTGATGTCAATCTTATGGACGTTGTAAGGAAGCTCGACTTCCTCCAACATGACAGAAGCTTTGCGCCCGTTCGGTGTCGTGAAGGTGTAAAGGTCAATCATGAGGTTAAATGTTCAGTTTTTCCGTTCCACAAGGTAGTGTAACTTGAAAATTGACGGCGCGATACGTGCTACGCACTTTGCCAGCTCTGAATTAACTCCCATGATCTATAGGGATGGCATCTCGTTACTCTGGAAAATTTAAACACTGGCTTTTCAATGCAGGTAATATCTCCAATTGTTAAAGATTTAGTGCTAATTGGTGGCGGACACAGCCATGCCATTGTGTTAAAAATGTTTGGCATGAAACCGTTACCGGGAGTACGACTAACACTGATTACAGACACTTCTCATACGCCCTATTCTGGTATGTTGCCCGGTCATGTGGCAGGTTTTTATGACTACGATGAAAGTCACATCGATCTACGTCGCCTTGCCCAATTCGCCCAAGCGCAATTTTATCTTGACCGAGCGATTGGTCTAGATTTAGAAAATAATAAAGTCATCTGTGCAAACCATCCAGATGTTGCATTTGATCTGTTATCAATTGATATCGGCAGTACCCCAGCCACAATATCTATACCAGGTGCAGCGGAGTACGCTATTCCGGCTAAACCTGTAGCAAAATTATTAAGTGAATGGGATCATCTGCTGAAAAGTGTTGCAGAAACGCCTGAGAAACCGATACAACTTAGCATTGTAGGTGGAGGTGCTGGTGGAGTGGAACTGGCACTGGCAATGCAATCTCGCCTGCATCAATTTTTTGAGCATTCCCAGCAGTTTCCAGAAAATCTAAAAATCCATCTATTCCATAGCGGTGTTGAGCTTTTACCGAACTATAAGCGCTGGGTGGGTCGGCGTCTTCAGAAAATTTTGATCCAGTGTGGGGTTGAGTTGCATCTAGAGGAAAAGGTGTGCGAAGTTCAACCGCGCAAGGTTATTTGTGAGTCTGGTTTAGTGGTTGAATGCGCTAGCGAGGGAACTCCTGCTGAGTGTCGCGTTTTTTGGGTGACACAAGCATCGGCACCTCATTGGCTGCAAGCATCTGGATTGGCTACCGATACTAAAGGTTTTGTCCAGGTAGATGATACCTTGCGATCGCTCTCTCATTGCCAAGTTTTTGCCACTGGTGATATTGCCACGATGATTCATCATCCCCGTCCGAAAGCAGGAGTTTTTGCGGTGCGTCAGGGGAAGCCACTATTTAACAACCTGCGGCGGACGTTACTGGGGAAACCACTCAAACCGTACAAGCCGCAGAAACAATATCTTAGTTTAATCGGTACAGGGGATGGTCAAGCGATCGCTTCCTGGGGAGCTTTTGGTTGGGAATCCCGCTTGTTTTGGCACTGGAAAGACCGCATCGACCGCCAATTTATGGCACGCTTCCACAACTTGCCGGAAATGTCAGCCGTCATCCCATCCCCAACCCCCAACAGCCAATCCCCAATCCCTAATCTCCCAATGCGGTGTGCTGGTTGCGGTTCTAAAGTCGGTAGTACAACACTAGAACGAGTCCTGCACCGGATTAAATTAGAACACCCTGAAATTGGTAATCGTGACGATATTCTAATTGGACTTGATGCACCAGATGATGCCGCTGTAGTCAAGGTGCCAGTAGATCAAGTGATGGTTCATACCCTAGACTATTTCCGCACTCTCATTAATGACCCGTTTATCTTTGCTCAAATTAGTGCCAATCATTGCTTAAGCGATATTTTTGCAATGGGTGCTACTCCTCAGAGTGCGTTGGCAATTGCCACCATTCCCTACGCCTGGGAAGAAAAGCAGGAGGAAACCCTTTATCAACTGTTATCGGGTGCTGCCAAAGTACTTTACCAAACGCAAACACCCCTGGTAGGTGGACACACGACAGAAGGAGCAGAACTAACTTTTGGGTTATCCTGTAACGGCTTAGCCTATCCCAATCAGCTGCTGAGAAAAGGCGGTATGAAACCGGGGCAGGTGCTAATTTTGACCAAAGCACTAGGAACGGGAACTCTATTTGCTGCACAGATGCGCTTGCAAGCAAAAGGACGCTGGATTGATGGTGCAGTCCAGTCGATGCTGCTGTCAAATCAAGCAGCCGCTAAGTATTTATTAGAACATGGGGCTACTGGCTGTACGGATATTACAGGATTTGGATTGGTGGGGCATTTGCTGGAAATGATCCAAGCATCTCAGGTGGCGGTGGAGTTAGATTTAGAAGCCATCCCAGTTCTAGAAGGTGCCTTGGAAACGCTGCAAACGGGAATTGTGAGTTCTTTACACCCGCAGAATTTACGGGCATCCCGCCAAATTAGCAATTTATCAGCAGTTAGCGATCGCGCTACTTATCCTCTTCTATTCGATCCCCAAACCTCTGGCGGACTCTTAGCTGCGATTCCAGATGAACGCGCTGATGCTTGTGTCGCCTCACTCCAAACCTTGGGATATACCCACAGCCAGATAATTGGTCGCGTGACGCCACCAAATCAAGGCGTTCAGCCCATCTCACTAATTGTCTGAATTCAACGGAGAGGAGAGGATTTGAACCTCCGGTGACGTTGCCGCCACAACTGATTTCGAGTCAGTCGCATTCAACCACTCTGCCACCTCTCCAAGCGCTATCTTTATTAACCAAAGGTTAATAACTCAGCATTATTAGTATATCCCAAATTCCGCCAATCTCTTCTGCCCAACGAATAATTTCCAGTAAAGCATCATCTCCCCACTGGAGGTAATCGTCACTGCATATCCATTTATTATCAAGGCAGGTTAAGTAGTTTCCATTCTGGAGAGGATTCTGAAAAACATTATTGGCATCGGGTAGAGGCTTTCGCTTTCGGTAAATAAGCTATCGAAAAAAAATTCTTGCTGAAATACTCCTTACCCCTCTAAAACCGTAAAAATACGGAGGCTATTTATTTGATTGCGGGTGAATATTTTAAAAGTAAAATTATTCCTCTTCGAGTCTAAATCATCTTTTGGAGCGGTAATGTCCAACAGTATTTTGTAAAATCTTGTTTTTTCAATCTCCTAAACGGTCATAAAAAAGATAGAAAACTTATGAAGTCATGCTAAATTTTGCTTGTGCTTAGTTTACCTGTCGATCCATAAAATGTTTCGAGATAAACTTTAACTGATGGCAAACCGATCCCAAAGTTATATTTCTACCACGTCCCCTAATTTGTATATAAATATTCTCTTCAGATTCCTACAATCTCAATGGATAGTAATTGGAAGTTTAGGGATTTGGATATTAGGGGTAGATAAGTTGCAAGCTGCAACGGAGAATTCTGTTTCTCCGCAACAGGTTACAAGGAATTCTGTTTCTTTTCAAGTGCTGAAAAAGGGAAATTTACCCTCAGAAGTTACTGAAGCGATTACCCATGTAACTGGGCTGGAAAACCTTCACTTACCCACTGACAGCAACGGTGAAGGTTCCTCGATTGAATCCCCCGCTCAATTAAAATCACTTGAACCACAGCCTTTTTTAATGGCTGCGCCCCAAAACTTCAATCCTGAATTGCGATCGCCGCCGCCACCACCTCCTGCACCGCCACCACCGCCGAAGGTAACTCCACCGCCTGAATCTAGCGAACCTGAGACACCTGTTGCAGTTTTAGAGAATCTTCAAATAGATTTTCGTAACGATACAGATAATTTTAACCAGCGCAATCAGTTCATTGAACCAACCGCGCAGTTTCGCCTGATGAATGGCAATAGAATCCGGCTCAAGACGGGTTTTAATTCTTTTGAGCAAAAGGGTGTGGAATCGATTACCAATATTCCGATTCAAGTGGGATGGGAGGGGAAAATTGACCAAGTGACAGTGCAAACAGCAGTGGGCGTTGACCTATTCGATCGCCTGCCAACCGCTTTTAATTTCAATGCTAAAGTAGACGTTCCAATTCGACCGAATGTAACGTTATCAGGCACAGTGGAACAGGGCCCCTACAAGTTCAACGCCCAAACTTTGGAGAATCAAATTACAGCTTGGCGATTTGGACCTAATTTGTACTGGCAGATCGATCGTCACACCAGCTTGTTCTCCCTGCTTCGCTTTGGCAGTTACAACGATGGCAATTTTGAGCAGCAGTCTTTTAGCAGGTTAGAACGTAAATTTGGACAGTTTTCTGTGGCAGCTAACCTATTTAACTGGAGTTACACGCGCGATCGCGAACAAGAAAGTGGCTATTTTTCTCCCCCTGATTTCCTGGTTTACAATGCCGAGCTGGCTTGGCAGGGAGATATATTCGATTTCTTGAGCTGTCGGTTAGCGGCAACGCTGGGACAGCAGCGACTTAGAGGAAAATTCGATAATGCCAATACCTATCAAGCTCGCTGCACCGCTAAGGTGTCGCCCAACGTTGAGGCAGACTTGGGTTACGCCTTCTCGAACGTCCAAAATCGAGATACTGACGGCGGAAGTTCCTACAACAATAACTCCTTGACAGGGCAACTACGGGTCAAATTTTAGAAGTTGTCTTGCAAATTAGCCCAACAGGTAACTCTCGCTACCAATTTCTCAAAGCTCCCCAATCTCGAGCGATGTGGGAGGGTAATGACAATCAACTTCTGCCAAAAAAATTTCGCTCCTTAGTTAGTGAGAGTAGAAAACTGGGAATTATAAGTACGAGCAGTAAAGACTGTTGGCTGAAGTAGCAAACGGCAAGGACTAGCTTTCATAGTGAGGTTGTATTACTGATGAATTCTGATTTCAAACCACCACCCAGAGGTTTGTCTATACTGGCTGCTGTCGGAGGTGTCGTAACAGCATTTATAGCGATCGCAGGGTTGCAGATGGTTTCTAACCACCTTTCTAAAAGGGCTACCCTTGTTGAGTCTCCTGCACCCGCTTCCCCTGTCGCTTCCCCTGAGTCCTCAGATAATGCGATCGCTTTGGCTAAACTAGATGCTCAATCTGTGCAAGTTCCGGGTGAAGCCGTTACCGCAGCTCAAATTGCCGCTACAAAAACTCCTTATGTAGCATCTGGCGTGGGAAGCTTGACGCCACAAGAAACAGAAATGGCTCGTCAGGCTTGGTCGTACTTCCAGAATAACTGGAACGACAAGACAGGTTTAGTTAATTCAGTGGATGGGTTTGCGTCCGTGACGATGTGGGATCAAGCGGCTGCGATCGCTGCTTTGATCAGTGCTAAAGAATTAGGGATTGTACCGGCGGCAGAATTTGAAGCCAAGATGAGCCAGACGTTAAAAACACTGGCGACGATGCCCTTATATAGGGGGGAATTACCGAACAAAGTTTATAACTCGAAAACCTTAGTCCCGGTTAATTATGGTCAACTGGATAAACGAGAAGAAATTGGCTGGTCAGCCCTCGATTTAGGGCGGCTGGCTTTGTGGCTGAAAATTGTGGGAACGAAGTATCCCCAGTTGAAAGATGAAACCGATGCTGTCTGGAAGCATTGGAAAGTTGCACGTCTGACTAAAGAGGGTCAGATGTACGGAACCAGTGTTGTTCAAGGAAAAGAACAATACAACCAAGAAGGGCGTTTAGGTTACGAAAATTATGGAGCATACGGGTTTAAGTTGTGGGGCTTAAATGTAGATAAAGCTCTCGATTATCAATCTAAAGTTGCGTTTGCCAATCTCTACAAAGAGGGAATCCCCTACGACAAACGCGATTACAAAACCTCCGGCGCAAATAATTACGTTTTAAGTGAACCGTATATTTTGGACGGCATTGAAACCGGATTTCAAGCTTTACCTAAAGCGTATGCAGACCGGATTTTAGCCGCTCAACAAGCTCGCTATCAACAAACAAAACAGTTGACGGCTGTTACAGAAGATAACCTGGATCGCGCTCCTTATTTTGTTTACAACACTCTATTTGTGAATGGAGAACCTTGGACAGCGATTACAGATACCAGAGAGCGGCATAATAATCTGCGGTTTTTGAGTACTAAAGCTGCAATTGGTTGGCACGTACTTTACAACACTGATTACACCCGCCAGTTATTTGATTTTGTGCAAAGTAATCTGAAGTCTGACAAAGGTTGGTACAACGGCTTCTATGAATCTTCAAAGAAGCCGAATAAGTCTTTGACGGCAAATAATAATGGCGTTATCCTTGAAAGTTTGCTCTACAAAAAAGTAGGCAAACCACTGACGGTTTGGGCAGGCGTGAAAACTAAAAACGAAAAGTAAAAAATGAAAAGTTACTTTCAACGCAAAAAATCAAGATTGATTGCCCTATTCTTGGCAGGAGCCGTTTCCCAGTCAGTAATAAACATTTCTCTTCCACAGCGATCGCTTGCTCAAACTCCACCGTCTTCACCGAGTGCTTGTACAAAAATTTCTGCACCGTTAACGCCAGAAGAACAAGTTTACGCTAAAACAGCTTGGCAATATTTCGTCAATAACTATCAGCAAAATACGGGATTTGTCAATTCAACGGGAGGATATCCTTCCGGTACTCTCTGGGATAGCGGTAATTACTTAATGGCGCTCAATTCAGCGCGTTGGCTGAACTTAATCGACCAAGGAGAATTTGATTCCAGACTCAACAAGTTTTTGACAAGCTTGAGCGGACTAAAATTATTTGAAGACGCCTTACCCAATAAAGTCTATAACGCCGCAACCGGACAGATGGTTGATTATGGTAACAATCCCCTCGAAAAGGGCATTGGCTGGTCTGCATTGGATATTGGTCGCATATTAGCTGCATTTCACGTCATCCGGACTTGTCATCCTCAATATGGGGATTGGATGAAGGGAATTATCGCTAAGTGGCAGGTAGGAAGAAGTCTCAAAGATGGACAGCTTTATGGTGCAACAGTTCTCCCCGATAGTAAAACCTTGCTGGTGCAAGAAGGACGCTTAGGCTACGAAGAATACGCCGCTAGAGGTTATGAACTCTGGGGTTTTAAAGCATCAAAAGCAGCGTCTTTTGAACCCTTTAAGTTTGTCGAGGTAAACGGAGTTAAAATTCCGGTTGATACTCGCGACTATCAAAGCACCAATGCCAATAACTATGTCGTCAGTGAGTCTTATATTTTAGATGGCATTGAATTTGGCTTCCAAGGTGAGATAGCAGATTTTGCTGCTAGAGTTTTGGAAGTGCAAAAGCGTCGCTTTGAGCAAACGGGTCAACTCACGGCGGTGACAGAAGATAACCTGGATCAAGCGCCTTATTTTATTTACAATACGGTTTTTGCAAATGGGGTTGCTTGGGCACCGATTACGGAGACAAATGAACCCATTCCCCAGTTTCGGAGTATTAGCACCAAAGCGGCATTTGGCTGGCGCTATCTTTACCCAGATAACGCTTATGCTAAACAAGTTTTTGATGCGGTGAAGGATTTGCGGAGTCCAGATGGTGGCGGTTTCTATGCGGGACTGTATGAGGAATCCAAACAACCGAATAAATCCTTAACTGGAAACACCAACGGGCTGATTTTGGAGATTTTGTATTACAAAGCCAGAGGAAATCGTCCGCTAATTGGATCGAGTGGCGTAACGGTTTCAACGGGACAACCCGGCGCGGGTTCTGCGGAGGCAGCATCTTCGACTCCCCCTGCTTCCAGTTCGCAAAAACCCTCAACACCAGCACCAACAACCGCTTCAGCGGGACAACCGAGTGGGGGTTCTGCCTCTACAGCACCGTCAATGCCTGCTTCAACTCCTGCGGTGAGTGCGCCTACAGCAGTTGCCGTCGCACCCATTCCCTCTGTTGGCAACCCCGCTTCCTTCTCCTCCCCAAAACTAGCTAGACCTTTGACAGTGACGGAACGGCGCTATGCTGAGGCAGCTTGGGGCTACTTTAATACCAATTATCAACCCTCAACGGGGTTGGTGAGCGATCGCCGCGACATGAAAGCTGCCACCTTATGGGGATTGGGGGATTATCTCTCCGCAATGCAAGCAGCGCGATCGCTTGATATTATTTCAGCCAAAGAATTTGACGATCGCACCCGGCTTTTCTTAGGTGCTTTAGCCAAATTACCTTTATTTGCCGGAGAGTTACCCCAGCGAGGTTACGATATTCGCACCTTGCAACCCATCGATTATGGTGGAAACCCGGTGTCAGAAGGAAACGGCTTTTCGGGGTTGGATGTCGGGAGAATGCTCACAGCCCTTTATAACTTAAAGAGCTACTATCCCGAATACACCAAAGCCGTCGATAATATTGTGCTGGATTGGTCTTATCTACGAGTCGTGCGAGATGGGATGCTTTCTAGCGCGACGGTAGAAAAGGACGAACAGGGGCGAGTCCTCACCCGCGTCAATCCTGAAAACCGCTTGGGTTATGAAGAATATGCTGCCCGTGGGTTTCAGTTGTGGGGATTTGAAGTAGATCTTGCTGCGGTTGGGGGTAAGTATCAAACGGCATCAGTGGACGGTGTGGCGGTGCCAATCCAACGTCAGCGTCCGAACGGAAAGACTGAGGAAAATCAGTACACCGTAAGCAATCCGTTTGTGCTGTATAGCTTAGAGTTTGGTCTCGATCCGCAAATGCGATCGCTTGTCGAACCCATGTTCCGAGCGGAAGCAGAACGCTATCGTCGCACCGGAAAATTCAGCGCTTCAGCCACGACTTTAATCGACCAAAAGCCTTACATCGTCCACAACACGATTATTGGGCGCGGTCAAGCTTGGGCAACCCTCGGCAATGATGGAAAACCGATGCCCGATGCCCGTGTAGTTAGCACTGCAACAGCTTTTGCCTATCGCGCCTTATTTCCAGACAACGAATATGCCCGCGAGTTGTGGCAAGCGACGATTGACCTCTATAATCCCTCGCGTGGCTACTACGAAGGCTTTTATGAAAAAACAGGCAAAACGGCAACGGGCTTGACTGGTGGCACCAACGGCTTGATTCTGCAAGCCCTGCTGTATCAAGTAAGCGATCGCAAACCTTCGATTCGTCCAATTACAGCCGCTAACTCCCCCTGGTGGCAAGCAGTTTCTAAAGGAAATTCTGGTCGCGGTTTACCTACCTCTGCTACTCAGAAACTCCGGTTAATTTCAGATTCCACTGGCACTTACTGGATTTCTACCGACAAAGCGACGCGCCCAACCGCTGCGAAATAACTCAACTGCAATGAAGGAGATGGACATCTATAAATTGAAGAAACACCTAACTCCCCAGATTGGGGGATTAGGTTCTTCCGATCCGAAAATTATTGCTCTTAGCCCCCTTTTCAAGGGGGCTAGGAAATCTGTAAATGGTGAAATATCGCAGATACAAATGCTTTGAACAATCCACCCGTAAAACTATCCAAGTCGATAGTTTTACCTTAAAAACCGGCGAACCCACTTGAAACGATTCTGGGGCTACTCAGTTACTTCAAGAATGGCTATTATGTGCTTTCAAGACATCGGATTAGACTCGGTTGAACCCGTCAAGTTTTCAAATTCAAATCTTGTCAATCTCTAAGTAAAAATATTCGGTATTACTGGTACATTAACAATTACCAAAGAGGATTATTTCAATGTGACTAGCTTTCACAAGAAATTAAAAAATTATTGCGTTCATGTTTAGGCAACGAACCCACAAACAAAGCAGGTAAGCACTGAAGAGATAACTGATTTTAATAAAAGGTATAATCTTTTCGTCCTTTGCATCTTCTACTATCAATTACCTAAATACAGAGTGCCTTAATGACTCCAGCTACCATTGTTGAGAACTCATCCAACTTTTCCGGCAACAGCATTTCTTACTTAAAAAAGAGAACCCTACTCTTTCGTTATTTAGCAGAAATCAACCTAATTTTTGGTGCCTGGTATCTACAATGGCGGATCGGACATTCTATTAATTTTGATGCGCTGTGGATTGCTATTCCCTTACTGATTGCAGAAATTTATAGCTTTTTTGGCGGCGTCATGTTTGTGATTGGGCTGTGGCGTCCCCTATCCAGACAAGTCAAATCTTTAGATAAACTGACTCCACCTCTACCCCGCTCCGAATGGCCTACAGTTGATGTATTCGTGACGTGCTACAGCGAACCAGCTCAAATGGTGGAGGACACCGCAAGGGCAGCGCTAGCAATGGATTATCCGGCAACAAAGCTGCGAGTTTACGTTCTGGATGACGGCAACTCACCCGAAATGCGGGCGATGACAGAAAGGTTGGCGATAGAAGATTTGCAATCGCCCTTATTGCAGCAGGAAGCGGAACGACTGGATGCTGAGCGATCGCATTCAGTGGCGCGGTTAAAAGAACTAGAAAATTTGACGCCTGACATTCAAGCCGCCGAACAATATCTGCAAGCGCCTTCATCCGATGAGGCAAACAATTCTCAGCCGCCGTTAGGGAGATTGTTGCAGAGTTTCCAACAATTTGTTTCTGGGCTAGATCCGAAGCATCCCAGTGCAAGCGATCGCTTGAAAATCGAGAAGCGATCGCTTCAAGAAGCCATCGATCAAAAAGAACAGGAACTCGCCGATCTGGCTCGCTTTCGCTACATTGCCCGCCCTAAACCTAAAGATAGACCCCATCACGCGAAAGCAGGTAACATCAATCACGCCATTTTTTCTGGGGAAACTTCAGGAGAATTTATTCTCACCCTGGATGCCGATCATATCCCCAAGCCGCAATTTCTCAAGCGAGTCTTGCCGTATTTTTATGCCTATAATCTCTTCAACGGAAAATACGAGCAAAATCGAATTGCTTTTGTACAAACACCCCAGGATTTTTATAACATTCCCCCTGGCGATCCCTTCGGACATCAAGCGCATTTATTTTATGGGCCGCTGCAAGAGGGTAAAGATGGCATGAATGCCGCTTTCTATACAGGAACTAATGCACTTTTACGGCGAGAAGCTCTAGTTACTGTTGGACTGCAATACTTTTCTGATGAATATTCCAAAGATGAGAAGCGATTAGATGAATTTGAATTAGTTGGGGGCGTTTCCAGCAACAGTATTACCGAAGATATGAATACAGCCATGCGTCTGCACGCTGCTGGCTGGAAATCGCTCTATCACAACGAACTTTTAGCAGAAGGTTTAGCCCCCGATGATTTAAGTTCTACTTTGAAACAACGGTTACGCTGGGCGCAAGGAACGATTCAAGTCCTGGTGCGGGAAAATCCTCTGACTAAATTCGGGCTGAATTTTTGGCAACGGCTGCAATATTTCCAAACGATGTATAGCTATTTCTCTGGTTTTGCCACCCTGGTATTTATTGCTTGCCCAATTATCTATTTCTTTACAGGAATTATTCCAGTTAAAACCTATGGTCCAGATTTTGCTCTCCACTTTTTCCCTGCATTTATTATCAATCGCTTAACTTTCTTAGCTGCTACTTGGGGCATTCCCGCCAGAGAAGTTTGGCGTTCCGAGCAATACGCGATCGCTCTATTTCCTCTGCTAATCCAAGCTGTGTGGAGTGTATTGACAGGACGCCCGATTAAATTCCAAGTTACACCTAAGCAGCGGCAAGCAGGGATTTATCTTCGGCTGGTTTGGCCCCAATTGCTAGTCTTCGCCCTCACCATCCTAGGCATCCTGTGGAGCCTCTACCGCTTTGTAACTGGCACTTTAGACGAGCCTTGGGTTCATTTGATCAACAGCGGTTGGGCAATTTATAACCTGGCGCTGCTATGGGCTGTTATCCGCGCCGCTGTATGGCAACCGCCTTCAGCCACCTAATTTATAGCAGTTCTCATTTGGATCAAATATAGAACCTAACTCCTATCCTTTCTGTTGTGAGGAAGAGAAAAGCCTCTCTTCGTGCTTCGCACCGTTAACGCTAACGTAGGAGAGGGGTTAGGGAGAGGTCATAACGTTCTAGTTAAAAATTGTATACCACCTTAGTGTGGCTCAGAACCACCATTACCGCTAAACTAAACAACAGTAAAGTAACAATCAAAATAACAGGAGATAAACATCAATGAGTTCTGCCGTCAAAGTTGTTCAACCTTCCGGGCTTTTAGATGGGATGAAGGGCAATCAACTGCGTCGCGATATTAGCGACGTTGTTGCTTCTGGAGCCAATATTGTGTTGATTGACCTTCAGGATGTAACCTTTATGGATAGCTCTGGCTTAAGTTCTTTAATATCAGCTCAGCGAATGGTGCGAACAGCAGGTGGTAAACTCTTTCTCTGCTCTATTAACGACCAAGCAAAAATGTTGTTTGAGCTAACAAAGATGAATCGAGTGTTTGAAATGTTTACAGATCGAGAGGAATTTAACAGCCAAATAGGAGCCAGTTAAGACGGAAGCACTGGGTCTTCATCTAACATCTGGGTGGTTTAACTAAAATAGACTTTTAGTAAAGACAAATCATCTTCAAAAATGTCTGTACAAGTCGCCCTTTGAATTTCATGTAATACTTGATAAACATTGGAGTCATCAGTTTGATGACAATCTGTTAGTACCTCAATCAAAGCCCGATTGCCCCAAATTTTGCCGTCAAACTGCTGAATTTCATAAGCGCCATCACTAAAGATGTATAAGGTACTGTTTTCTTCAATATCAGAGTACTTTTCCTCAAAATCTTCATCAGGCAAAATGCCAATCGGTAATCCTGAAAACCCTAGCTGTTTAACTTGGAGGGTTTTTGTAGATGTCCTTGATAGCAATACAGCCGGGGGATGTCCAGCAGTTGTGTAAGCAATTTGACGCTTGAGACGGTTATAAACTCCATACCAAATGGTGAAGTATTTCTCACCGTGGTCGCTCATTTGAAAGGAGTTATTGAGTGCTTTTAGGACGGCACTAGGTTGGTGAAAATTAGTGTTGGGTAGAGATTGCGATCGCAACACATTCAAAATAGAAACTGACAGCAGCGCCGAACCCACTCCATGTCCCGATACATCTAGCAGATAAAGGGCTAAATGGTTATCATCCAACCAGTAATAATCGAAGCAATCGCCTCCTAACTGCGTACACGGGCGATATATCGCCTCTGTAGTGACAGTACCTGTTAGGGGAGAAGGAAGAAGCGATCGCACGTAGTCGGCTGCTTCAGTCAATTCTGCTTCCAAAATTTGTTTTTGGGTTTGCAGGTTCTGGTTCAGTACCTGTAAAACTTGTTTTTGAGTTTGCAAATCATGATTTAGCGCCTGCAACTTTTGATTTAGTAGGTGTAATCGTAACCCTGCTTTCACTCGCGCTTTCAATTCCTCTATTTTATTATTAATAGGTTTGGAGAGAAAATCGTCCGCGCCTTTATTCAATCCCACAATCAGAGAATCCTCTTCTCCCGGATCGGCTTCCCGCGCCGTCAGCATCATGAAGAAAGTAGTTTCTAATTCTGGATCGGCTTTAATCCGGTGACACACCTCTAGTCCATCCAGATCCGGCATCAACCAGTCGCAGATAATTAAAGCAGGACGTATCTGTTTCGCTTGGGCGATTCCTTCTTCACCATTACTGGCGACCGTAACATCATACCCCTGAGTTTGGAGTGTTCTTTTTAATGCCACCCGGAGAGTAGGATCATCATCAATAATTAAGATTTTAAACATAAAGAGGAAATCAGCCTATTAACTGAAAACTTAGAAGTTGCTCAATCTTACAATATTAAAAAAAGTTTTAATATTGCCTTTTACAATCCAATATAGCTTAGCTTATAGTAAGTCTAATTTATAAAATAAGTTTTTCTCTTCTTTATAGCCGGGATTCGGTTTATTTAAGAATTAAGCATTTACCCATCAAATAGATGACGATATTTCTACTCCTTAATTCCTTGAACCCGAGGTCAATTGAAAATTGATTAACAAAATTCATCTTAAAATTAATACAGATTGTGCCACCTCAGAACAAATTATCTCCTGGTTCAATCAGCTAAATCAGCCCCCCATTTCTGACGTTAACATCTGGTGGCAGTGTCAAACCCTACTTCAAGAAGGTTTTACTAACGTTGTTGACCACGCGCACAAAAATTTGCCTCCTGACACTCCGATTGAAATTGAAGCAGTTAGGTATAGTCAATCTATCGAGATTCGCATTTGGAATCAGGGTTTACCATTTGACTTAGAGCAAAAATTAACAGAAGTATCCGATTTTGAGGACAATGATGCCGCACGGGGACGAGGTTTAAAAATCATGTCAAACCTTGCAGATAAGTTGTGTTACGAACGCATGCCTGACAATCGTAACTGTTTATTAATAATCAAAAATTATTAGTGTTTTCATTTTTTATTTTCTAGATAATCTTGAATGCGGTTTCTCAATCGTTCTAATTCTGTCAGCAAATCTACTGCTCCTTCCATCTGTTGTTGGTGAACCAGTTGTTCTAGTTGAACTGCTAATAGGTACATGGCTGTAGCTCCGACATTGCTACTAGAACCTTTGAGGTGGTGGGCTTCCCGTTCCAATTGCTGGAAATTATTACTTGCGATCGCTACTTTAGTTTTCTCTAAATGAATTGCCGCATCTGCAACAAACACTTCCAATAATTCCAGCTCAAATTCTGTATCGCCACTCGAAAGTTGATGGAGGGATTCCCAATCTATTAACGAATCGCCTGAATCAACATCTGTAGCAGACACAGCTTCCTCGGAATTAACAAATTCCTTTACTTGACAACTTATGTGACTCCATCGTTCTAAAATAGCTGCCAATTTTTCCTTTAATACAGGCTTACTCAGATAGTCATCCATCCCTGCATCTATACAACTTTGTTGCTCTTGTTTCATAGCATTCGCAGTCAGAGCAACAATCGCAGGACGACGATGACTGGCAAAGAAGCTTTCTGGACGACGATGAATCTCTTTTGTAGTAGAAAAGCCGTCAAGAATGGGCATTTGGCAGTCCATCAAAACTAAGTCATAAGGGATTTTTTCCAATAGCTGCAAAACTTCTTCCCCATTAGCAGCGATGTCAGCATCATAACCTAAGCTTTTTAGTTGCTTCAAAGCTACTTTTTGATTCACCACATTATCTTCAGCCACCAAAATTCTTAACTTATTTTGGGCAATTGTTAATGGGCAATTGGTAATAGCGGATTGCTGTTGAAGCGGGAAAATATTCTCTTTTTCCTGTGGTGTTCCCAGAACCGTCATTATCGTATCGAGGAGCCGGGAAGCCTTAATGGGTTTGACCAAATAAGCCGCAAATCCTATCTTAAGCGCCCGATTTACTTCATCCCCTTGGTTAGTTGAGGTGAGCATAATCAATGGGATGCTAGCCAAGGCAGTATTTGCCTTAATTTTTTCTCCCAGCATCATGCCATCTATTTCGGGCATTTGCATATCAATGAACGCAAGATCGTAGGATTTCTCCTGCTTCCAAGCCTCCTGTAAAGCGTTAAGGGCAGCGACTGCACTATCAGCCTCATCCACGTGTATTCCCCACCGGATCGCTTGATGGCGGACAACTTTCCGATTAGTAGCATTGTCATCCACCACTAATAAACGCCGACCCATTAAATCGATAATATGTGGAACTGAAGCAGCGTGTGAGAGTTGTTTGGTCAACGGAATCGTAAACCAAAACTTAGATCCTTGACCCATCTGGCTTTCAATCCCAATTTCCCCTTCCATCAAAGTTACCAGCTGTTTGCAGATAGCCAATCCCAAACCCGTACCGCCATACTTGCGAGTCGTGGAAGCATCGACTTGGGTGAACGGTGCAAAGAGTTTGCTGATGCTTTCACTGGGAATCCCAATTCCCGTGTCAATCACTGCAAGGCTTATGGTGGCTGTTGTCGCGGTTTCTGATACCAATTCTGCCTGCACAATCACTTCACCAGCGCTGGTAAATTTAATCGCGTTGCCAGCCAGGTTCATCAGAATTTGCCGCAAGCGACCCGCATCTCCCTGAAGATGGGTGGGAACGTTAGGAGACACCAACGCCGCAATTTCCAATCCTTTAGCATGAGCTTGAGGAGCCAGTAATTCTAAAACTTCTTCAATGCACGTAGCTAAATCAAAATCTAGAATTTCTAGAGCCATCTCCCCAGCTTCGAGTTTGGATAAGTCCAAAATCTCGTTAATCAGGGTCAATAGTGCATCACCGCTGAGGCGAACCGTTTCGACGAAATCTCGCTGTTCCGGGTTCAGAGGAGTTTCTAAAAGTAATCCAGTCATCCCCAATACTGCATTCATGGGAGTGCGGATTTCGTGACTCATGTTAGCGAGGAATCGGGACTTGAACTGCGAGGCTTCTATGGCGGCTTCTCTTGCTTCTACCAACTGATTAATTACATCAGTCACAATAACAATGCCACCAACACTGCCATCGGATTCACACCAAGGGTGGATTGCCCAACGCAGATAGACTTTAGAGCCATCTTTCCCCTCTAGTAAATCTTCTGGGTTGGAGATTGCTTCACCTTGAAGCGATCGCTGATAAACTGCTTTGCAATGTTCGGGAAGGTCTGGAAACACCTCATACTGGCTGCGACCAATAATTGACTGACCTTCTAAGTTGTAATCTACCAGCCACTTATTACTGTGGGCGAGATAGCGCATTTGTGTATCGAACATCGCCATCGCCACGGGTGCAGTAGTGATAATTTCTTGGAGTTGCTGCCGCTCTCTCTCCAAAGCATTTTGTACTAGCTTGCGTTCTGTAATATCCGTATCCGTTCCAGTCATGCGAAACATTTTGCCTGCGGCATCTTGGAACGCCGAGCCACGAGATAGAAACCACCGGATGCTGCCATTTTTATGCAGCCTGCGATGTTCAATCTCATACTGACCTGTTTGTCCTTCTAGATGTGCCTGCGTTACCTTCAACACTTGTTCTCGATCGTCAGGATGCACTAAAGAGCGCCAACCTGAGAGCGTGTTTGGGATATCAATATCTGTAAAGCCCAGTCCAGCTTTAATGGTTTGATCGATATAGACTTCATTTGTAGGAATATTCCAGTCCCAAACTCCTACCTCTCCCGAACTAACTGCTAGCTCATATCGTTCCTGGGTCAACCGTAGCGCCTCTTCTGCCTGATTACGCTCGGTGATGTCATTGCCAGTGCTGATGATATATTCAACCGCTCCCTGATTGTCAAAAAGAATCGTGTTCGACCAGTCAATCAGCCGACGATTGCCATTCTTCGTTACCCAGTAGTTTTCGTAATCCTTTAGAGGTTTGCCAGTTCGCAGTTGCTCGAAAACTGCTTTGACTGGCTCTACTTCTTCCGGAATTAAGAACAGGTTCCAGAAATGCCGACCCCTCACCTCATCGAACGAGTAACCTGTTGTTTCCTCGCAGGCGCGATTGAAGCGGACGATTTGCCCAAGGGGATCGAGAACTACGATCAAAGCGCTAGCTGTATCCAGGACAGCAGAGATAAAGTTACGCTCTATTTTGAGCGATTCTTCCGTCCCCTTACGTGAGATAAATTCACGGTAGATGAGGGAATAAACCCAAGCCAAAATCACAAAACTCAGAATGATCGCGATCGCCAGTGTCACAATCGTCTTCACAGCACTTGCTTTTGCTGCCACCGCCTGCTGCTGTAACAGTGCCTTCTGATCGTTCTCCATTTGGTAGATACCAGAGCGGATCTCATCCATGAGATCCTTTCCCCGATCTGTCTGAATCACCTGCAACGCACCTTCAAATCCCTGATTCTTCCGCAAGTCAATTGTGTTTTTAAGTTCAGCGAGTTTTGTTGTTATTAGAGAGCTAATCGTATCCAGCTGCCTGTGTTGGTTGGGGTTATCCGCCGTTAATTTGCTAAGCTGCTGAATTTGTCGATCAACGGTGGTAATAGCAGCGTTATACGGTTCTAGATAACGCGGTTTTCCGGTTAGGAGGTAGCCTCGTTGTCCAGTCTCAGCATCCTTAACCTGGGAGAGCAGTTCTTCAAGCTTGTTGATTTTGTCTTGAGTTTGTTCTACCCGGCGATTGTTCTCAATCAGTCCCCTTGTACTTTGGTACGAAATCATACCAATCAGGACTAAAATGGCTGACGCTAAGCCAAACCCTCCGGCAATCTGTTTGAAGAATTGCCTGTGTGTCTTCTCTGCCTGTTTTCGCTCTCCCGTAACGAGTGTCAGATTCGCTAAATTGCGCCTCAATTCCATTTGCTTAATCACTTGGCGACCAAGTAATCGCAATGCCTCTACCTGTTCTGGCGTAAGTTCCCTTGGTACGCGGTCAATTACACAAAGGGTTCCCAGTGAGTGTCCCTCAGCAGTCGTCAGTGGCGTACCCGCATAAAATCGTATATTCGGGCTGGAGGTGACTAGGGGGTTCGTCGCAAACCGATCGTCAGCTGTTGCGTCCGAAACAATAAAAACATCAGGTTGCACGATTGCATGGGCGCAGAATGCGTTATCACGAGGAGTTTCTAGCGCCTCCAAACCCACCTTTGACTTGAACCACTGGCGGTTGGCATCGATCAAACTGACTAAGGCGATGGGAGTTCCACAAATATACGAGGCTAAACGGGTAAGATCGTCGAACGCTTCCTCCGTCGGGGTGTCGAGGATCTTATATTGCAAAAGCGCCTCAATTCGCTCTGCTTCGTTATCAGGTAATGGTGCTTTCATCTTTGAGTCTCATCCCCCGCTCTTTGTCGTCACTGGAGACGAGCAAACAGGTTCTTTTGATTTAATCCTGACAACAATCTAACTAAAATCATTCGAGTCTCCAAGCATCCATTGTTGGTCTCCTGCTTCAGTTAGAATTCTGAAGCTAACTCACGGCTCAATCCATCGTTGAGCTTGACTCAGAAAATCTTACTGTCGCGATCGGGATAGTCTGAGTGCTAGGCCAGTTATCTGTTTAAGCTTTACCTCTACCCTCGAAAAATATCACTCCCCATTCCTAATAGCTCATCCCGACATCGTTTTCCGTTGCTTCCAGCGTTGTCTCAAACCCTCTACTAGGAGTCCACTGGATTGCTCCATCATGCTGGGTTGTATAGACTTGGGTGTTAAGTTTCCGCAGATTCTGTGCTGTTTCTGGATCGATGGTAGCGGATGAGGCGATCGCTACCTTGGGTTGGATCTTTTGCAATATATCAGCTTGTAAATTTTCTCCAGACCACCAAAGCACCTGGGCTGGAGGTAATTGTTTTAGAAGCGCTAACTTTCTTTCCTTTTCTTCTGGCTTAAAATTTCCCACCATTAACCAAATCTGGTTGCTGATTTGCAGTTGCACCACTGGTGGTTGGGTACTAATTAACTTGATGACTGAAGCTCCAATCGTTACACTCTGATTAATTGGCAAAGCCTGAGTTGGAATCTTCACGCCTAGAGTCGAAAGTTTACCAATAGAGGCAGTGTTAGCGTAAAAGCTTGATACCGGGAGTCGTTCCAAAATCTTAGACCAGCCATTTCTAGAACTAAGTTGAGAATCCGTTACCACAGCCCAGTCAATTTGATTAACACCCTGCTGTTGTAAAAAAGGCAGCACCGTAAAATTGGCTGTACTATCATCCCCACTATTAACCAGTGTGACTTGTCCTTTATCTTGAATCACCAAAACTGGCTCTCCCGGCGTAGAAAGCACCGTGACTCGAAATAAAGTTCCTTTTGTCTGCCAAACCGGAACAATCACCAAGCTGGCAGCAATTAGACCCGCAAACCACCAACGCCGACGCCACCATTTGCTGAGCGAAGCCAGAGCAATTAGTCCGTATAGAGTCAACAGTTGCAAAATAGAGATGGTGCCAACAGCAATAGAGTTTCCAGGTAACTGGGAAAAAAATTGCACTAGCAGAATCAGCCACTGACTTGGGTAATAGAGCAACCAAGCCAGGGCACTTCCTGCTAGTGGCCAGATCAATGATGCTAAGGCGCTGATAATTCCACCAATACTTATGATGGAGATTAAAGGGGTGCTGATTATGTTTGCCAGGATGCTGTAGGGAGATACCAGACCAAAGATATAAAGTTGTAGGGGTAAAACCCACGGAAAAACGGCTATCGGAAGCGCAATTAAGGATGCGATCGCAGGTGGCAACCAATCCAGCCATTTTGTAACCGCCGGTACTGCAACTAATAATCCCAAAGTAGCTAAAAAACTAAGTTGAAAACCTAAATCCCAAATCCATAAGGGATTAAACAACAACAAGAGCGTGGCAGCAAGTAGCAGTGAACCCAGCGGCTTCACCTTCCGTTGCATTGCTAAAGCAATTAATGCCCCAACTCCCATCACTCCGGCTCGAACTACAGAGGGCTGCAACCCTGTTAAACCTACAAAAACAAGTAGGGCAGTGAACCCAATCATAAATTGCGATCGCACCGAAAAACGCTGAGTTAGAGCCACCACCACACCCAGAATCAAAGAAATTTGAAATCCAGACGCCGCGAGGGCATGAGCTAAACCACTCTGGATAAATTTATTGCGAACATCGTAGGGTAAATCTACCGCCTGATTCCCCAACACCATCGAACTGACCAACTGACCCTTTGGACTACCTAACCAACGGACTTGAGATTGGATGATCCGCCGCCGGATAGTCCAAAATCCCCAGGGACGTTTTTCTGGTTCATTAACAAAGCTAACTTGACGTCCGCTGAGACCAACAAACCCACCTTCTCGTTTTAGGTAAGCTTGAAAGTCAAAGGCTCCTGGATTGGCAGCAGGCTTAGGTTTATACAAAACGCCAGTTACTGCTATTTCTTGACCCGGATATAAACCCGTTGCTTGCAGTAATGGCAAAGTCACGTATAACTTACCAGTCACCCCTTGACTAACATCAGCGGGTTTGTTGTTGCCGTTCTTGACCTCATTTAATTTTGTAGCTTCCAGCCAAAACTGCGATCGCTGACTTTGCGTCAGACGGGGCGGAGTCGCAATCTTGCCTTGAACTGTAACAATTTGCTCCTGCCCTCTAATATTTTGGGCAGACACAAACTTGCTAATGTTATTCGCCGCTGGTTGCGGCACTCGCACTTGAAAATAAAGTGCCGCCAGCAATCCAACAATTCCAGCCGCCAGCCACACTCTCGATTTCGGGCCTGTTCGCCAAAATCGGGGCAAGACAACAGCTGCCCCAATCCCTAAGGCTAGTATTCCGTACTTCCCCCAAGGCAATCCCGTAGAAAGCAAGCCTAGAATATAAGCCAAACTTAAAATGACGCCATTGGCTAAACTCATTGGATAGTCAAACTTATCTTGAAGACTAGTAAAGAGTACAGAAACAGCACATAAAGTGCTGGGCTTCCCAAGTAGGGATTGTGAACTGTCTGCAACATCGCTGGATTGTTCCCAAAACCATCATATAGATAATGCCATTAACAGCTAGCAATCCCAGCAAAATGGAACCCATTTTAAATGTGGACTTTCCAATATTGATGGCTGCTGCATTACCAGAGACAATAAGCGACTGGTATCGCCAGATGCTGTGACCAAAAGAACCCAGGTTGCAAGTTTGCCATAGTCAGCTCGACTTTTTTGAGCAACATCTGCATCCGTCACCATTTATCCGCACTGTTCGGCTAGTTCCCTTCTTGCTAGTTTTGAGCTACTGGTTCTTTAGGTTCTTCTGTGGCTTGTTGTACTTTACAGAGTGGAAATCCCAGAGCCTCTCGTTGCTGCAAGTACAGCTCAGCGACTCGTCGTGCCAATTTGCGAATTCTGCCAATGTAGCGCGTCCGCTCGGTTACAGAAATGACGCCTCTAGCATCCAGCAAATTAAAGGTGTGAGAACACTTCAAAACATAATCCAGGCTGGGTAAGACAAGTTCGCGTTGAGCTATTTGCTCTGCCTCCTGCTCGTACAAACCAAATAGAGTAAACAACAACTCTGGGTTGGATGCTTCAAAGTTGTAAACACACTGCTCAATTTCTCCCTGGAGGTGAACGTCTCCATAAGTAAGATCATCCGTCCAGTGAATTTTAGTCAATGCATCAACCTGTTGGAGGTACATGGTTAATCGCTCCAAACCATAAGTGATCTCAATTGAGACAGGTTTACAATCAATGCCTCCGCACTGCTGAAAGTAAGTAAACTGAGTGATCTCCATCCCATCTAGCCAGACTTCCCAGCCGACACCCCAAGCTCCTACTGTGGCATCCTCCCAGTTGTCTTCCACAAACCGGATATCGTGATCTTCAGGACGAATACCCAACGCCCTCAAGGAGTCCAGATATATCTCCTGGATATTATCTGGTGAAGGCTTAATCAAAACTTGATACTGATAATAGTGTTGATAGCGATTCGGATTTTCTCCATAACGTCCATCTGTGGGACGGCGGCAAGGTTCAACATAGGCAACAGCCCACGGTTCAGGCCCAAGGCATCTTAAGAAGGTATGAGGATTCTTGGTGCCTGCCCCTTTCTCAATATCGTAGGGCTGAGCGATCAGGCAACCGCGATCGCTCCAGAACTTATGCAATGTAGCAATCACCGACTGAAAATTCACAGATTCCTTTCCTCTGGCGTTCAACGCATAACCCATTGTGGCGCAAATGCTGCTCCCGTTGGGCTTTTGAGAAGTTTCCAAAAAAAATTCCCAAAACAGTTGACAGAAAGGGTTCGGGGTTGCTACATTAATAAAGCGGTCGGAAGAGCAAGCGAAAGTGAAGCGACACCGAAGCGCACCGAACCTAGAAAAGA